>NZ_JBEOPO010000034.1:0-57846 GCF_040310145.1 Shewanella sp. S1-49-MNA-CIBAN-0167
GCATCTGGTGATACAGATGGTTCACTCTTATCGCGGTGAACAGCGCTTCATACGACCTCAGGTCGCACGGGCATAAAAGTGTTAGCCCTAACCGCTGAACGGCAAAAAAATTCAGAAATTATCTTGATAAAAACGCACTGTAATGACGTTAAGGCGTTATATGTAACGCTCTCTTAAAATGAATTTTAATGCCCCAAATTTGTATTCAAGCAAAATGCTCTAACTAACGAGTTTGTAACCAACTTGATTGCATTACGTAATCATATAAAAATAACAATATGATCGAATTAATTGAAATCTAAAAGCCCCAAAGCTATGGTCTCTTGCTTAAATCGTCCAAAGTTATTGATAAGGTTTTTATATGAAGATGATAGATCATGCTCTTTTACCTCAGGTGCATGGTCTTTGGTTTTTGTGTCATTTTCATTACTGGACCTACTAGCAGATGTCTCTGTCTTTGGGCTTGAAAGCTCTAAATTTAGCCCTTTATTTGATGCTTGTGTCACCGGCAAGTCAAAAGAAATTGATAAGTCATTTGATTTTTTATCATGTTCTTTCTTCTCTTTCATGTTTTCAAAATTGACAACATCGGCTTCGAAAGGAATATCCTCTTTCACCCTGTATGCATATTTCAATAATTTGGGTTCTGCGGGCATATATAAGATAGCTTGCTGATTAGGCGATCCTGTAAGTCTTAGAATTCGGCCCAAAATTTGTCTGAAATGCATTTCGGTTTTAATGTTCGTCAGGTGACAACAAACCTGTAAACGTGGGATATTAGTCCCTTCGCTTATCATTCCAACTGAAACAATCCATCTCGCTTGGGAGTGCCTAAAACGCTGAATAATGCTGTTAGAATTACTTTCTTTGTAGGTGACAACTACTGCATCTTCTTTAAACCAAGATTTCATCAAAGAAGATATCATGTTTGCATGGCTAACAGATGATGCGACGATAAGCCCTGCTCCATCTGGATTTACAAGCCTAATCTTCGATAGCTTTTTATGTGATGCTGTGATCAAAAACTTGAGCACAGCCTCATTTTCGATGACCTGTTGATACGAGACATTTGAGTTTGACAATAAATCGCTAAAGCTAGTAAATACCTGTGTGGTATTAGTATCGACAACCGAAATTTTCACATTATCTACAGCAACAATTTGAGGCACTCGACAAACTTTGTCACGAACAGCCTCAGCTAGACCATAGACATAATCACATGCGATTTCGCTGTCAGATTGAATATATTTTGACAGAACAATAGGTGCGGTGTCAGAGCGCCAAGGAGTGCCAGTTAGAGCTAAAGTAAATTTAGCTCTATCATGAATATTGAGTAAAATCTGCTCCCCCCACGAATTTGCATTTCCAAGGTTTGAGCCAGCACAGTGATGAATTTCATCGAAAATAACGAATATGCGGTTTGATTCGAATAACTGCCAAAATTGGCCATCAAGAAACTGAAGGCTCTGGTATGTTAACGACCGACCTTTTGCTCCCATAAGACCATCAAATCGTTCCCCTGCTTGTGTTTCTAAGCTTTCAGCGAAATCTTGAGCAACAATTGATGAAGGAGAAAAGCATATGATTAAATCTATGAGCTTATTTTTTAAAAGGTAACTCGCTAACGCTGACGCCATTAGAGTCTTCCCTGCACCTGGTGTAGCTTGCGTTAAAAAATGATTGTATCCATTAGAATAGTTGCTCAATGCTTGGTTAATACAGTGCTCTTGCCAAGGTCTAAGGTTCATGTTCTCTGCCTAATAATGTCTTCAATAGCTTTAATCTTGCCTAGCAGCTTCGTGTTGTTATCTCTTGCCATATGATATTTGGGTTGGATCTCGTCAACTAGTTCAGGCATATCTAAGTAAATATCTTTATAGGCCTCTGACTCTCCAATGCTTTGCAGCAACTCGGCTTTGTAGCAAACCAACTTGTCTAATAATTTTTGATGATGGCCATCTGTTTTAGTAACCGCTATTGATTCGAAACTTATAGTTTTTACTTGAAGGTTATTAGCATCGAAAAGACTGGTTTTACTAAAGCGAGTTTGGCCTTTAACTTTAGAGATACTCTTCTTCAGCCACCCTTTTCTAACAAGCTTTAAGAGCTCGGAATAGATCATTCGCCTCACGTTGCTTGGATCAAGTTTGGGATCTTTTTTTAATGCTAGAAATGCAGACCTAACATCACTCGTAGTGAAATTGTCAAAATTTCCTGCTTCAATAACTTGAGCGACAACGGGATCTAACATTGCTACATGACCTAAAATAAACTCAATAATGGGTATTATAGGGCGTGGTGCTTTACACCTCAACATGAAAATCTAAAGAATTTACCTGAAGGGAAAATAGGGTGAATGATTTAGTGACTGATTTTGGTAAAATGCTAAGATTAATGCGTAAAAATGCAGGTTATTCTCAAGAAGACTTTGCTACATTGGCTGGTATTGAAAGAGGAAACTACGGGAAAATGGAACGTGGGCTTGTCAATGTCAAATTAGAAACGCTATATAAACTGGCAATCGCACTCGATTGCGAATTTGATGAAATTATGCCACCCAAGTGTAGTTACAAGGTGGAAGTAAATTAGTGCGGAAGGTGTCAGCAATAATGCTTCATCTTCATGATGTAGGTCATATGACTTTGCTACGAGGATTAAATCGAATGGGTGATAGGTTTGAGCTTCAAAAGTTACTGAGTCTTTATTATTCAAAAGAAGAAGTAATCTATGTCTCTTCACTTTTGATATCTTGGAGTGGTAGTTCTGAAGAGGCATTTAGCTGGTTAAACGAACCGATTCCTGCTTTTGGGAACATGACTGCTATAGAGGCATGTGAAAAAGGTTTATCTGAGCATATTCTGACTTACCTGAAACAAATCGAAAACGGTAGTTTTGCGTAAAACAACGTCAGTTTGTGCTGAAATTTCAGAGTAGTAGAAACTCACTCTACCTCTGCACTAACAAGCTTTGGGTAGAAATATCCAAGTTACATGTGCCGTCAGATCAAGTTAACCCAAATGTTGTAAATTTGTTGTTAAAAATATTCGGATCTTGGTGTCGGAGGACACCAGAAGATGTTTTAATACACGAAGGATATTTGATTTATCCGATCTATTGCTACTTGTTTGAATTCACGAAGTCGCAATAGTTCGTCTATGGCTAGTAACAGGGACCATCCCTGATACTAAACAACGATAATTTAAGGTTATGACTCTAAATGCGAAAGTATGGCAGTGTGATGGTCTTTTGTTTTAAACTTATCAAAGATATGATCAACTGTTCCACTCTCAGATATCATAAAAGAAATACGATGAATACCCTCATATTCTCTCCCCGCAAACTTCTTTAATCCCCAGATGCCAAATCGATCAGCTATAGCATGGTCTTCGTCTGATAGTAGATGAAAATTAAGTTCGTCTCTCTGAGCAAACTTGGCTAGTCGCTTAACTGGATCTGGACTAACACCAAGGACAACTACATTATGGGCTTCTAACTCTTCCTTAATGTCTCTCAGGTGCTGTGCTTGCACTGTACAACCAGGTGTCATAGCTTTGGGGTAGAAGTAAACTAATACTTTCTTTCCTGCGAACTGACTTAATGAGATTGCTTCGTCATTTTGATTGTTAAGGGTGAAATCTGAGACTTGTGTACCTAAAGGTAAAAATTCCATATTATCCTCAAAGATGTTTATTTAGCATCAGTATTTTAATACTTGTTTTGTGAAAAAAGAGATATTTTAAACAAGTTTAATATACTTAAACATACCGGTAAACATTTAAAATTTTTTAACCGGTATACAAAAAGGTACACCATACCGACACAATAAAAATACACAAAATATTGTAAAATATAGGGATTTAAATTAAATAATTAATTAGGTATACTTTCAGTGGTTATACAGTCAGCGTTTAAGTTTTGTCGTGGGGACTGATGGTAACGTTAGCCATGTACTCAACAAGTTCAAAACCAAAGATCATCATGAAGTGGTATTAGCGACACTGGCAGATTAATTCAGCTCAATCCCATCGTATGACAGTTACATGACCCTTGCATGAGCAACAAAAAGGCTTAGCAACTGCTAAGCCTTTTACATTATTATCAAGCTAATTAAGACGAAATGTCACTAATAATCACCTCACAGTGAATTACACCACTTTAGGTTCTTCGCCGGTTTTAAGTTCACAGACAGTATCGCGAGTCGCATCGTCAACGGGTGTTGCGGCGAGTTGATCCTTAGCGGTCTTTTTGACAACCTCTTGTTCAGTTAACTTATTGGATAACTCACTGGTTTCCTGCTGCACTAGTGTCGCTTTTTCAGCTAATCAACGGGCTTTTTCATCCACTTCAAACAGAGCAAGCTCTTCTTCTTTACGGCGTGACTTTTCAATTGCACGAAGCTGCGCTTCTTGTGCTTCACGAACGACTCTCGCTTCAGCTGCCACTTTTGCATCTGCTTCAACTAATGCTTTGGTTTTCCGCTCCGCTTCATCATCTACAGCTCGCTGAATAACCGCTTGATCTTGTGCTTCTTGCGGCAATAAGCTAATTAACTCGATACCCACAGGGAGAACAATCGCTTCAACGCCAGAGAACACTTTAACTTTACCTTCTTTCGTTAAATAAACCAGAGGCATAGCCGTTTCTCCATAGCGTTTTTTGAAATGTGCAAAGGTAAAGTTTTCGGTAATGTTAGTTATTTTCAGTACCGCGCCTTTTGCCATTAAAGTGGCAATCTTGGCATAAGAGATATTCTCACCAAACAAACATAAGCGTTTTAGATAGGATTCAGACAACTGATGACGAGCACTCGCACTGTCAGCATTATTTAAACCATAAACTTTTTCTGTGCCCATTAAATCTTGGAAGTGAAATATTACCAACGGATTTAACTGACGGTAAGGCGATATCACTAACACTCGGCCAATGCCACTTAAGTCCATGTAATTAGTGGCATGCTCTGAGGCAGGATTACCAAAATATACCGGAATATTGACCATGCGCGCTTGACGAATGTTGTCCCAGTTGTTATCGGCTAAAATGACCTTAATATTTTTGGAAATTAAAATTAAAGCCAGTTCACGGGAGAATTTTGATGCTCCAAATATCAATACCCCTTGGTTTGAGCCTTCTTTTACCCCTAAAAATGCCGCCCAACGACCGGCGGTTAAACTTTGGATCACTACCGTACCAATAATGATTAAGAATACTAACGGCACAATCGAACTCGCGCCTTCTAACCCAACCGACTCTAACTTAATTGCAAATAAAGATGAAATGGCTGCCGCCACAATACCGCGAGGTGCAACCCAACTTAAAAACCACTTATCTTTTGACGATAAGTTGGTGCCTAAGCCAGAAATCCAAATGCTTAATGGACGCGCAATAAACATCGCCACTAATAGTACGCCAAGACCACCAAAACCAAGATCAAGCATCGCCCCCGAATCAAGACGAGCCGCCAATAGAATAAATAGCGCTGATATTAACAGTACCGTTAGGGTCTCTTTAAACTCGAGGATATCAGCGATGTCTACGCCACGCATATTGGCTAACCAAATCCCCATAACGGTTACGGTTAACAGACCAGACTCTTCTTGTAAGATGTTAGAACCGACAAAAATACCCAGCATGATAGTGAGCACGGCAGTATTACGCAAATAATGTGGAAACACGTTTTTACGGATTGCGATACCGGTCAAAAAACCTGCCGCGGCGCCTAAGCCAAATCCAAGCAGTAAGGTTAGCCCTAACGCATTCAACACATGAGTGGTTGGATCGGCGGCGGCGGCAATATACTCAAAAACAAGTACCGCTAATAACGCACCGATGGGATCAATAACAATACCTTCCCAACGTAAAATACTGGCCAAATTTGATTTGGGTTTGACAGTACGCAACATTGGTACAATCACGGTTGGACCCGTTACCACTACTAATGCGCCGAATAACATGGCGATAGCCCAATCAAAACCGAGAAGGTAATGGGCGGCGGGCGCAATACACGCCCAAGTAATAAAAGCGCCGATCGTGACGAGGTGTGTCACCATGCGGCCATGCTCCTTAATTTCTTTAAAATTAAGTGTTAGTGCCCCTTCAAACAGAATGACCGCAACACCTAAAGAAATAATAGGAAACAATAAATCGCCGAAAATTTCATCTGGATCTAATACACCTAACCCTGGCCCTAACAGTAGACCACATAATAGAAGTGGTAAAATTGCTGGTAGACGTAATTTCCAACCAACCCATTGACACAAAAGCGACAGCACACCGATTAATGCCAGCATGCCTGTAATGTGTTCAACCATAATTGTTTCCTTTTGTATTGCCCTCGGCGCCATTCATTGACTCTGTCAGCAATCTGTTTCATGTTAATACATGAATGATTAATAATCGTCTCGCTTATTAACTTTTAAGTTAACAAGATTAAAAAGAACTTAGTGTATTTAATAGATCACAACAACGAGGTAGTTCCTTAATTAGAGACTTTTTTAATGACATAAAGATGACTTAATACGCATCAATATTGGGACAAATAAACTCAGCATATGACATACTAATTTGCCTAAGGGATCAAGCATTTTTTAACTTAGATTACAATTTTATAACAAGATAACGTTTTTCACATAAATTATTGTTTCTAATAAATTAATATTCTTTTTTTTGTCAAGTTAAGCTGTTTATTTATCGATAAAATTAAAAAACCTCGGACATGCCGAGGTTTTGGGTAATAAACAGAGCCGTGACTATTGTGGTACTCTCACCTTACCTTCCATCAGTACCCGTGCACTGCGACTCATGATGGCTTTTTTGACTTGCCATTGACCTTGCACTAATTCAGCCTGTGCACCAACGCGCAGAGTTCCAGATGGATGACCAAAACGTACGGACGTTCTGTCTCCCCCACCGGCAGCCAAATTAACTAGCGTCCCCGGAATGGCAGCCGCAGTGCCAATAGCCACCGCAGCGGTACCCATCATGGCATGGTGTAATTTCCCCATAGATAATGCCCTAACGACCAGGTCGATATCTGTGGTTGTCACACTTTTGCCACTTGATGACACATAGTCAGCGGCAGGCGCAACAAAGGCGACTTTCGGCGTATGTTGACGAGCGACAGCTTCGTCGATATCACTTATTAAGCCCATTTTAACCGCGCCATAAGCACGAATGGTTTCAAACATGGTTAAGGCTTTATCGTCATTGTTTATGGCGTCTTGTAGCTCAGTGCCAAGGTAGTTAATATCTGCAGCATTGATGAAAATCGTCGGAATACCGGCATTGATCATGGTGACTAGAAAAGTCCCCACGCCAGGTACGTCAAGTTCATCAACCACATTACCCGTCGGAAACATTGCACCATCACCGTCGGCAGGATCAAGAAATTCGACTTGCACTTCAGCAGCAGGAAACGTCACGCCATCGAGTTCAAAATCACCGGTTTCTTGTACTTCACCGTGGGTTATCGGTACATGAGCGATAATGGTTTTGTGAATATTGGCTTGCCAAATACGCACTACTGCGGTGCCATTTTGCGGCACCCGACGAGCGTCAACTAACCCATTACTGATGGCAAATGAACCCACCGCGGCGGTCAAATTGCCACAGTTACCACTCCAATCGACAAACGGCTTATCAATCGAGACTTGGCCAAATAAGTAATCAACATCGTGATCTGCTTGAGTGCTTTTAGATAAAATCACCGTTTTACTGGTACTTGAGGTCGCGCCGCCCATGCCATCAGTGTGCTTACCGTAAGGGTCGGGACTGCCAATGACTCGCAGTAATAACGCATCACGTTCAGCCCCAGCCACTTGGGCTGCAGCAGGCAAGTCGGTTAAACTAAAAAATACCCCTTTACTGGTGCCGCCGCGCATATACGTCGCGGGAATTTTCATTTGTGGTAAATGAGTCATCAGATATTCCTGTTAAGCTTAAAAATAAGCAAACCCTTATGCCTGTTGATCATTAATCGAGATAAGGGTTTGCGGTAACGACATGATTACTTCGAGCCTTCAGACGCTAGAAAATCTTGGGCAAAGCGCTGTAATACACCGCCAGCTTCATAAATTGACAACTCTTCGGCAGTGTCAACACGACACTTAACAGGAATGGTCACTTGCTCAGCGTTTTTACGCGTCATGATCACCTTTAACATGGCACCCGGCTTGCGATCACCCAAAACATCATAGGTTTCAGTACCATCAATATGATAAGTATGACGATTATGACCTGCAGTGAACTCAAGCGGTAACACACCCATACCGACTAAGTTAGTGCGGTGAATACGCTCAAACCCTTCAGCAACAATCACTTCAACTCCAGCAAGACGCACACCTTTGGCCGCCCAGTCACGTGACGAACCCTGGCCATAATCAGCGCCAGCAATAATAATCAGTGGCTGCTTTCGCTCCATATAGGTTTCAATCGCTTCCCACATGCGTGTCACTTGGCCTTCTGGCTCAAGGCGCGCCAGGGAACCTTGTTTAACCTTGCCGTTTTCCTGCACCATCTCGTTAAACAATTTAGGATTAGCAAAGGTGGCTCGTTGGGCGGTTAAGTGATCGCCTCTGTGGGTAGCATAAGAGTTAAAATCAGCTTCTGGTAAGCCCATTTTGTGTAAGTAAGCCCCTGCAGCGCTGTCGAGCATAATCGCGTTTGATGGCGATAAATGATCGGTAGTGATGTTGTCGCCCAGAAC
Organism: Shewanella sp. S1-49-MNA-CIBAN-0167; assembly: GCF_040310145.1. Taxonomy (NCBI): domain Bacteria; kingdom Pseudomonadati; phylum Pseudomonadota; class Gammaproteobacteria; order Alteromonadales; family Shewanellaceae; genus Shewanella; species Shewanella sp. S1-49-MNA-CIBAN-0167. The sequence continues at coordinate 8,702 of NZ_JBEOPO010000034.1, forward strand.
GGCTAATGGACGCATACCTTTCATGGTACGCTCACCCGCCAATGCTCCATCCCAATAAGGTGGACGGCGAATATAGGTACTTTGTGGACGCCAATCATATTGCGGATTAATGTGACTGCCATATTCCACTTTAATGTCGAACATTGGCTCATACACTTTACGGAACTGTTCTGGCTTGACGCTGGCTTTGACAACCGAATCGATTTCTTCATCGGTTGGCCAAATATCTTTTAAGGTGACCGAGTGACCTTGGTTATCGATGCCTAAGATATCTTTTTCAATATCAAAGCGAATCGTACCAGCAATGGCATAGGCTATCACTAATGGCGGTGATGCCAAAAAGGCTTGCTTGGCATAGGGATGAATACGGCCGTCAAAATTACGGTTGCCCGACAATACTGCTGTGGCGTATAAGTCGCGATCAATCACTTCTTGTTGAATAACCGGATCAAGCGCGCCGCTCATGCCGTTACAGGTGGTACAAGCAAAGCCGACAATGCCGAAACCTAAGTGTTCAAGCTCAGGTAATAAACCGGCTTCTTCTAAATACAATTGCACCGCTTTTGAGCCAGGTGCCAGTGACGATTTCACCCAAGGTTTACGTAATAGGCCACGTGCATTGGCATTACGAGCCAATAAACCAGCTGCTATCATGTTGCGTGGGTTACTGGTGTTAGTACAACTGGTAATGGCGGCAATAATGACTGCACCGTCGGGCATTTTACCCGGTTCGTTTTCAACCACGCCACTAATGCCACGCGCCGCTAATTCTGAGGTTGGCACCCGAGAATGCGGATTTGATGGCCCAGCAATATTGCGACCGACTGACGATAGGTCAAAATGCAGTACCCGCTCATATTCAACACCCGTTAAGGTGTCTGCCCATAAACCCGCTTGTTTAGCATAGGTTTCGACTAATTTAACTTGGGCGTCGTCACGACCCGTTAGGGTTAAGTAATCGATGGTTTGTCTATCGATATAAAACATTGCCGCGGTGGCGCCGTATTCTGGGGTCATATTGGTAATGGTGGCACGATCGCCAAGGGTTAAATGGCTGGTACCTTCACCATAAAACTCAAGATACGATGACACTACTTTTTGCGCTCGTAAGTATTCAGTTAACGCAAGTACTATATCGGTGGCAGTAATGCCAGATTGCGGCTTACCCGTAACCTCAACCCCAATAATATCAGGCAGACGCATGTAAGATGCACGTCCTAGCATGACGCTTTCAGCTTCTAAGCCACCTACGCCAATCGCAATAACGCCTAATGCATCCACGTGAGGCGTATGACTGTCGGTGCCCACTAAGGTGTCTGGAAACGCCACACCATCGAGTGCATGTACCACAGGCGACATACGCTCTAAATTAATTTGATGCATAATGCCGTTACCGGGTTGGATAACATCGACGTTTTTAAAGGCGGTTTTAGTCCAGTTGATAAAATGGAAGCGGTCTTCATTACGGCGATCTTCAATGGCACGGTTTTTCTCAAACGCGTCTTTTTCAAAACCGGCATGCTCTACCGCAAGTGAGTGATCGACAATTAATTGGGTCGGTACCACTGGGTTTACTTTTGAAGGGTCGCCACCTTTTTCAGCAATGGCATCACGCAGACCGGCTAAGTCAACCAATGCGGTTTGGCCTAAAATATCATGACACACCACACGGGCCGGGTACCACGGAAAGTCGAGGTCACTTTTGCGTTCAATAAGCTGCTTTAACGAATCAGTAAGCGTCTCAGGAGAACAACGACGGACTAAGTTTTCGGCAAACACCCGTGAACAATAAGGCAGTTTGGCATAAGCACCGGCCGCAATAGCATCAACGGCTTCTTCGGTATCAAAGTAGTCTAATTTTGTGCCAGGTAAAGGTTTACGATAATCAGTATTCATAACAACATCCACAGTAAATTCGGCGATCGGTGATCAATATGTGATAATTAATAGATGATCATCGAAAAAGTCGCGTCATCATGATGATGACGCGATCATCAAATTAGCGTTGGCTGATAGGAACCACTTTACGAGGTTCGCTACCAACATAATCAGCACTTGGACGAATAATGCGGTTGTTCGAGCGCTGCTCCATCACATGTGCCGCCCACCCCGTTAAACGTGAACAGACAAAAATGGGGGTAAATAACTTGGTTGGAATGCCCATAAAATAATAAGCCGAGGCATGGAAGAAATCCGCATTACAAAATAGCTTTTTGGTGTCCCACATAAACTCTTCACAGGCGACAGAAATGTCATATAGCGACGTATCACCCTGTTCATGAGCCAGTTTTTCTGACCACGTTTTAATGATCACATTACGAGGGTCCGACTCGCTATAAATGGCATGGCCAAAGCCCATGATTTTTTCTTTGCGGGCTAACATCAACGCCATTTGCACTTTAGCATCAGCTGGCGAACTGAATTTTTGGATCATGTCCATCGCCGCTTCGTTAGCACCACCGTGCAAAGGACCACGTAATGTACCAATCGCACCGGTAACACAAGAATACATATCAGATAGTGTCGAGGCACATACTCGTGCAGTAAAGGTTGAAGCGTTAAACTCATGCTCTGCATACAAAATAAGTGACACATCCATCACCTTACGGTGCATCTCTGACGGGGTTTTACCGTGCAGTAGTTTGAGGAAATGACCGCCTAATGAGTCTTCATCGGTGGTGCAATCAATGTCTACACCGTCATGGCTATAACGATACCAATAACACATGATCGCTGGGAATGCGGCTAACAAGCGATTGGCGGCTTTATTCTGCTGAGTAAAATCGACTTCTGGCTCAAGGTTACCTAAAAACGAGCAACCGGTGCGCATTACATCCATTGGGTGCGCATCAGCAGGAATGAGTTTTAATACCGCTTTAAGGGCATCGGGTAAATCACGCTGCGCTGTTAATTCGGTTTTATAAGCAGCTAATTGCGCTTGGCTAGGCAGTTCGCCGTTAAATAATAAATAAGCGACTTCTTCAAAGGTAGCGTTATCAGCCAAATCAGAAACATCGTAACCGCAATACGTCAGGCCTGAACCTGATTTACCTACAGTACATAATTTTGTTTCGCCAGCACTCTGACCGCGTAATCCTGCGCCTGATAATTTCTTGTCTACCATAATATCTTCCTTTCTATGCTGTTCGCGATTTAGCGCTGCTAAATCGCGATTGTAGGGTATTTTTTATTTTAGTCGTAAACCTGTCAATCTGTTGTGCTGGGTGGTTATTTGTTTTTACCTTCGGCAAATAGACTGTCTAATTTTTGCTCATAATCGTGGTAACCTAAATAGTCATACAAATCCATCCGCGTTTGCATAGTATCAACCACGGCTTTTTGGTCACCATCGATTAAAATTGCACTGTAAACATTTTCAGCTGCTTTGTTCATCGCACGGAACGCGCTTAATGGGTATAACACCATAGATGCACCCCACTCGCCTAATTGTTGCTTATTCCATAATTCGGTTTGGCCGAACTCTGTAATATTGGCCAAAATAGGCACATCAAGTGCTTCAGCAAACGCGCGATAATGTTGTTCGGTTTTAATGGCCTCAGCAAAAATACCGTCAGCACCAGCAGCAACATAAGCTTTTGCACGTTCTATGGCGGCTTCGAGACCTTCTTGAGCAAATGAGTCAGTACGCGCCATAATGAAAAAATCTGGATCAATGCGGGCATCGACTGCCGCTTTAATCCGATCAACCATTTCTTCTACTGGCACAATTTCTTTATTAGGACGATGGCCGCAGCGCTTTTGTGCCACTTGATCTTCCATGTGCACAGCTGCTGCGCCGGCTTTTTCCATATCACGAATGGTTTTAGCAATATTAAATGCCCCGCCCCAACCGGTATCAATGTCCACCAGCAAAGGTAAGTCACAGGCAGACGTAATCCGCTGTACATCAACCAGCACATCATTTAGCGATGTCATGCCCAAATCGGGTAAACCATAAGAGGCGTTAGCCACGCCACCACCAGACAAATATATCGCTTGATGACCAATTTTTTTTGCCATCATGGCGGTATAAGCATTAATGGCACCAACAATTTGCAGTGGATTATTGTTGGCTAAGGCTTGACGAAATTTTTTACCTGCACTCATGATATTTTCCTCTTTGTAATTATGGCTGTGGGCGTAAAACGCTACACGCAAATCGCTACGATAATTTATGTTCGATACTGTTTTTAGAATACATAATATGGCGGCGCATCAGCATTTCGGCTAATTCTGCGTCACGATTGAAAATGGCCTGAACAATGTGTTTGTGTTCATCATAGGCGGTGGTCACTCTCGGACCGGCCATACTAAGTTGCACCCGGTACATGCGCACTAAATGATAAATGCCATCAAACAGCATTGAAATTAGGTGTTTATTTTTACTGCCTAAAATAATTCGATAATGAAAATCAACATCACCGGCTTCTTGATAATAAGACTCGCCCCCTTTGACCTCGTCAAAGTGGGATTGTAATAAATGGTTTAAATCGGTAATTTCGACATCGGTCATGTTCTTTGCCGCTAAACGTGCAGCCATGCCTTCAAGTGATTCACGCACTTGATACAGCTCTATCAACCCTTGTGGAGATAACGCCACAACACGAGCGCCTACGTTGGCTTTACGCTCAACAATATGACACGACTCTAAGCGGTTAATGGCTTCACGGATCACGGCTCTACTCACGGCGTACTTTGTCGACAATTCAGTTTCGCTCAATTTAGAGCCAGCCTGAATACGACCTTCGACTATATCGTCTCTAAGGGCTACGAAGGTCTTATCTGCAGAAGTAATCGGCTGGATCATATTTATACCTTGGATAATAAAAACAGACATTAAAAACAGCTATACAAAACAAGTTGTCGACAATATAGCACCTTTGTAACGTATAACAACCCTAAATGGTACTTTTTGTCGACAATTAATCTAATTAACCCTAAAGCGTTAGCCATTCCTAATTTATGATGTCACTCAATACACCTTACCTCACCCCATGCTAATATTAGCCGCCGAGGTATGACTCATCACACCATTGTGGTTCGATGCTCACTCAGCTATCTGTTACACCCTATGTTGCGTTACACTCAATGATATAAAGAGATTGATGTATCGATTAATAGAACGATAAATACAATAAGGGTCTCTTGATGAGCCAACACTTAGCTTGCCAACTTGAATTGATCCATTTGTTTGTCCATGTGGTCAATGCAGGTGGTTTTTCATCTGCTGCACAAGAGTTACAGTTGCCCATTGCCACTGTCAGCCGCAAGATAAGTAAATTGGAACAAAGCCTTAATACTCAGTTGATTATGCGCAGCACGCGAAAGCTGCGATTAACTGAAGAAGGCGGCGCGTTATTTGATCGTTACCATAATGTAGTGGCACAATTTGATCGTATTTGTGGTCAAACCATAAACGAGCCGCAAAGCACCCTACGGATATCTACGCCCGTCTCGATAACCTCGATGATATTAATTGAGGCCATCAACGACTTTTCGAAACAACATCCGCACATTCAACTGCACATCACCCAAAATAACAGCACCATTGATTTAATTGACGAAGGAGTCGACGTTGCCATTGTCGGTGGCGCACAACCAGACTCATCTTGGGTATCTACATCATTGGGGGTATTAAACTACGGCCTATATGCATCACCTGAATATGCTAAGCAACTCATTGAGCTGCACCATCCGCAGCAGCTAGTTGATTATCAGTTAATTAAAGTGTGGCCGCTGTTTAACTGGACCTTAAAACATCACAATGGTGAGCAGTATTATTACGATGGTCCCGCTAAATTAACCCTAGGGGATTTACACGGCGCAATACGGGCAGCTGTCGGTGATGGCGGGATTTTATATGGCCCTGAATTATTTGCGAAACAGCAATTATTGAACGGTGAACTCGTGCATGTATTACCACAATGGGCTGGTGAGCATCGTCGCATCAGTATTTTGTATCATCAACGTCGCCAACAACCATTAAAAGTGAAGTTGTTTATTGAGTTTATGCAGCAACGTGCAGCCACTATCTTCGACTTGTTCTAACTCGATTCGATTTTTGATACTTTAAATTTGCATGCGAAGTTGAAGTTGAAGTTGAAGTTGAATATTTTGCTTCAATAGCGGGCGTTTTCCTAACCTAAGCGATTCGAATTATATTGCTATAGGTTAGCGTGATGCCATCGACTGACACACTCAGTCAATGGCATCACTGGCAACTAACAGCTGGCGACTAATGACTAGCAACTAATGACTAGCACCTAATAACTCGTAACTAGTCACTAGCTACTAGTTACTAGTTACTAATGCCTAGTATAAGTACACATTTAAACTACAGGCGCCATGGGCCCCCACCACTAATGCTTGTTCAATGTCAGCGGTTTTAGACGGACCAGATATAAATAATCCTAACTCACCTTGTTGCAGCGATACTTGTTTAACCGCTTGATGCATATTGGCGACAATATTATCTTTCGATATGGCAAGAATAAGGTTTTCACAAATAAACGGCGTCACTCGATGACTGGGTTGATTGACCCAAATAGCCCCATTTTCGGCCACACCAAGATCGCCTGGAATAACCGCATAATCAATATCCGCCAGATCATGAGCGGTTGCAGGCACCTGACGATTGCCTTTAATCCCCTCCATCAACGAGATCACCTGCATATTTTGTGTTATCAGATCATCGACGGCCTGTTGTAGCAATACTAAGCCGCCTTCGCTGTGAAGCGTCCCTGCGACTGTCTTTAAACTTGCGCTAAATTGGCCAACAAGATCATCATTATTAGCAACTACATCAATGTCTGGCATGGCATGATTATCCAATGCCGATTTCGATAGTTCAGATAAAATACTATTTTTATTAGACATATTAACGGCTCCGATTCTTGTTATACCAGGTGGCAAAGCTTGACTCTGGCGCGACAGGTAATTCGCGATATTTCCCCCATGCACCGCTAAATGGCTTGAGTAAACTTCCCGGTAATACCCGCAATGCTAATCTTGCTGCTGACATAGAGGTATTCATTAAGGTTTCATTGCCCATAAAACGGCCAACTAACGGCATATAGCTACCTTTGCCATAAGGCAAGGTCTTGGCCTCCGCTTTTAAACGACGATGATGAGCAATAATTTTATCCAAAGGCACCATCGTTGGGCACACGTAAGTGCAACTGCCACATAACGTACATGCCCAAGGGATAGAATTGGTATCATCATGCTTGGCACCTACGGCAATACCAATAGGGCCTGGAATGGTGTAGTTATAGCTATAACCACCTGAACGGCGATATACAGGACAAGTGTTTAAGCAGCCACCGCAACGAATACATTTTAGCGACTCGGCTAAAATTTTATCCTTCATCATATCGCTTCGGCCATTATCAACAATGATCACGTGCATCTCACCGCCATCTTGTGGACCACGGTAAAACGATGAATAGGTGGTAATGGGTTGCCCTGTGGCATTTCGGGCCAGTGTCCTCAACAACACCCCTACAGAATCCATATTAGGAACCACTTTATCGATGCCCATTGAGTGCAATTGCAACTTAGGTAAGTTAGCGCCCATATCAGCGTTACCTTCGTTGGTACACACAACGATAGCACCTTGATCGGCAATGGCCATATTGACACCGGTCATGGCGGCGTCGGCAGTGAGGAATTTCTCTCTCAAATGCGCTCGAGCAGCACGGGTTAAATACAAAGGATCTGATTCACCGGCTTTAGTGCCTAACTGTTGGTGAAATAACTCACCCACTTCTTCTTTTTTCATGTGAATGGCTGGCACCACAATGTGCGATGGTGGCATATTGGCTAACTGAATAATGCGTTCACCTAAATCGGTATCAACCACTTCAATGCCATGGCGTTCTAAATACGGATTCATATGGCATTCTTCAGTTAACATCGACTTTGATTTAACCAGTTTCTTAACTTTATGTTGAGCTAAAATACCTTGGACAATTTCATTATGTTGCTGAGCATCTTTAGCCCAATGCACCTTAATACCATTGCTAAGGCATTGTTGTTCAAATTGTTCAAGGTAATCCGCTAAGTGGCTCAAGGTATGAAGTTTAAGTTGTGAGCCTAGCAGCCTTAATTGTTCCCATTCGGGTATACTGCCCGCGGCGCGATCACGTTTTTCACGTAATGCCCAAAGGGCTTTAGAATGCCAATCGACACGGGTTTCATCGCGGCAAAAAATTTCAGCTTTATGGGCATGCACCTTTGAACCGGATGCAGAATATAATTCAGTCATGGTCGCTCCTACAGTGCATCATTAATGATTTGGGCAATGTGACGGGTTTCTATCGGTAATTTTTGGCGACGGATCATGCCATCTAAATGCAACAAGCATGAGGGATCAAACCCCACCACATATTTAGCTCCCGTTGCCGCATGGGCTTGAGCTTTATCTTTACCCATCTTAGCGGAGACCGCCCCTTCATCTACGGCAAACGTGCCACCAAAGCCACAACATTCATCGATACGCGCCGGATAGACAATCTCGAGCCCAGCAATGTTGGCCAACACAGCTTCCACTTTATTAAAGCGTTTTTTACCCATTTGTTCTGTGGGCGTCGCCAAATTAAGCATACGGATCCCATGGCAGCTCATTTGAATACTAATTTTAGCCGCCACTGAACGCTTGAAGGTTTTAATCGGCGCGATGTCATGTAAAAATTCGGTCAACTCATAAAGCTTACTGATGACAGCTTGTGCCTCTTGGCTACCATCAAATTCGTGAAAGTTTTCTTTGGCTGCCACAAGGCAACTGGCAGCAGGACATACAATGGCATCACACTCAACACCTTTAAATGCATTGAGTAATTTAAGCGTGGTATTTTTGGCTTCATCAAAACAGCCTGAGTTTGTCATCGGTTGGCCGCAACAGGTTTGCCCTGGCGGAAAAATCACTTCATGGCCTAGCTTTTCCAATAATGTCAGGGTTGCGATGGCCACATCGGGCATCATTTGATTCACTAAACAAGGTATAAATAGTGCTATTTTCATAAGGCGGTGTTATCCCCAAAAGCGTCATTAAACATGAGTCAAATCACATTGAGCTATTCAACATCATGACCAACAACTCATAATCGTAGGTACAATGTATTCCGATACCCTTATAAAATGTAGTGCTAATTTAACAAATATCGCTACAGACTTTTCCATTTTTGTAATATTGAATATCGGCGTTAAAATTAAGCCTAGTTTACGCGACACTATGACGCACTTAAATTTAGGCTTTATTGTTGATATGAATGATGATGAATCGAGAAAAAGTCATTGGTTAATTCAACAAAAATTATTAATAACAATAACGTTAATCCCAGCAGTTCACTTAACAAAATATTGATAAATAGCTAGCACCTTAGTGAGTATTTTCTGGATGCACCGACCCATTAAATTGAGTTGCTTACAGATTTCAATATCGTTTTTATTTGACTAAACCATCGATAAATTTATGAATATTCATTCACAGCAGATACTTAATCAGAGCATTTTATTTAGTCAGTGCACACCGTTTAGGCGCTATCATAATGAGACGCCTACCATGGCATAACTGGTATTTTTGCCACACATGAGCGGAATCAATATCAAGGCCATTACAACATCAACAGATTAGGTAATGTGAAAGGTTCACCTAATGTAAAGGGCCTCTCATATTAACTGCGACATGGTGTCGCAGTTTGGCACTATTTGATTGCCCTGCTTGGGTAGATTCAGCAGACTCAGTTGATGGGTGACGTCAGTGACATCTCCCCCGATTTAAATAACATATTTAACACTGATGTTATAACCTGTTTGATACGACACTTTGGCGTTGTTTGGTTGATGACTTTGAGTCGCAATCAAATGTCTACACTATGCTTGGTGACTTTACTCTGTATTTATTTACTATGGGAATGGGGATGGATGCAAATTAAAGGTATCGTTTTTAATCTGAATAAGATTATTGGGCCTCTATTAATATAGAGGCCTTTTTTTTATGGCTAACTGTCTGCAGATAATGAAGTTTGTCACTTTTATGGGGCTAAACGCGCGCTGGCGGAACAGACTAACTCATTTGCGTTCCAAAGCTTGTTAGCCAGTTTGCTTTACCATCTTGAACGCTACTTGATTTGAGTGAGTTCTATCATGCTAAAGCCTATTTCTCAATATTATAGGCCGATGATTACGTCATGCAGCAAAGTGTTTATGAACAGTCAATGTCGAGGATAGCAAACTAAGTTGACCACACCCCATTTTAGCCTATGGTAGAAATTTGTTAACAAACTGTATTTTATAGCATTATCCAATATTTTATTTTTGATATTGCACAATAACTCATCCTCTGCGGACATAAAATGTACGACGATTGCGAGTCTACGAAAATTAGCGCTATTAAGATTGACGTCAATCAAAGTGATCTTAGCTTAAGTTATGATATTGTTAATAGATTTACTTGTATGAGTTTTTATGGCGAAGAAATATGACTTTAAAATTGAAATAAAAAAACATTTTTGCCTATAAAAAATTTAATTTATTGTGTTAAATATGGATGCATCATATGGAAGCTGGCTCTCGTAGAATACAGTTTATTTCTATACCGGTAACGTTGCTCATCATGGCGATTGTTTACTACTCATTCAACACCGGACGCGATATAGCAGTACGCTACTCACCATTAGTTGATGCGGCGATGGAGATCAAACTTGAAGCGACCACGGCTCATTTGTGGTTTGAAGAGGCGATTAGTGGTGACCCAACTATTGATATCGAGGCGATATGGACTCATCTTGATCAGTCAGCATGGTATGCACAAGCAATGCTTGATGGTGGCGTAAATAATGAAAACACTTTCCTCGCACTTAACGATCCTCATTTACGACTGCAAATAGAAGACACAATTGTCGATCTTCAGCATTTCCGTCAAATTGCTCAACTACGCTGGAATGCACAATCAACATCCGGTATTGGTTCTAATATTGATCAACAGTTTGATCAAGCCTTTTTAGAACTTAATCTTGCTGTTGATCATGTTCAAACCACCTTACAGAAAATCATCATTAACGATCTGCAAACATTTAAACTCATGCAACAGTTGTTGATGGCCCTGACCCTTATCGTAGGGTTGGTTATACTTGGCTTATTGCTGCGCTACAACACTAGGATAAACAACCATATACTGGCGTTACATAAGCAAGAAGAAAGCCTGCGGATTACGTTAAACTCTATCGGTGATGCTGTGATTGTGACCGATACCCATGGCACTGTAACCTACATAAACCCAGTGGCGATTAAACTCACTGGCTATACCGCTGCTCAAGCGATAGGACAACCGTTAACGGCGGTTTTCAATATTATTCATGCTCTCACATTCGAACCGGTTAATAACCCAGTAAAAAAGGTACTCGAAACCGGTTTAATCGTCGGGCTAGCTAATCACACTATGCTTATTGCCAAAGATGGATCTGAATACCAAATTGCAGACTCAGGCGCCCCTATACGCAACCCTGCTGGTGACATTAGTGGCGTGGTACTGGTGTTTAGAGATGTCACCGAAGAACACACATTATTTTCAGAGTTAGAGTCTAGTCAGGCACTGATAAAAACATTGTTAAATACCGTCCCCGATATGATTTGGTTAAAAGATGCAAAAGGGGTTTATTTAGCCTGCAATTCAAAATTTGAACGGATGGTTGGCGCTCGAGAACATGAGATTGTGGGTAAGACGGATTATGACTTTGTAGACCATGAGCTTGCCAATTTTTTCCGCAACAATGATGACAAAGCTTTAATTGCCGGAGAAGCTACTGTCAATGAAGAGTCACTTACGTTTGCCGATGACGGTCACATTGAGCTTGTCGAAACCATAAAAACCCCGATGAGAGATAATAATGGTCACTTAATCGGCATATTAGGTGTTGCCAGAGATGTCACTAACTATAAAAAATCGTTGGCACAACTTAAAGAAAGTGAGACGAGGCTAATTGAGGCTCAAGTTTATGCACAAATAGGCTATTGGGAGTTGCTGGCAGATCAGCAAACAGCCATTTGGTCTGATCAAATGTACGCTTTATTTGGACTCGTCAAAACATCTAAAGCTGGGCCAGACACCATATGTGAAGTCATGAATAAAAGCGACTTTCCAACCTTTATTGCATCCGTTAAAGAATGCTTCTTTAGTGGCAAAGAACACCATGTCGAGTATCGGATCATAAGACCCAGTGATGGTGAGGAACGCTGGATAGAGTGTCGAGGTAAAGTGGTCACGGATAGTGATGGAAAACCGCAAAAAATATCAGGTTTTATCCAAGATATTACTGAGAGTAAAAAAGCCGAAGAGACTTTACGCCAAAGTGAAGCGACTATCCGAAACAAGCTAAAAGCGATATTAGAACCCGATGCTGATATTGATTCATTAGCACTATCCGATATCATTGATGCCGAGGCGCTGCAATCCCTGATGGATGATTTTTATGATCTTACCGGTATGTTAGGTGCGGTACTTGATATCAAAGGCAATATTTTAGTCGCCGTGGGCTGGCAAGATATCTGCACTCAATTTCACCGTTGTCATCCTGATACGCGAAAAAATTGTCTTGAGAGCGATTTGTTCCTCACACACGGTGTAGAGCATGGAACATTTAAGGAATACAACTGCAAGAACAATATGTTCGAAATGGTCACTCCTATCGTTATCGGAGGCAAGCATCTCGGCAATGTTTTCATTGGCCAGTTCTTTTATCAGGATGAGGTCCCTGATGTTGAGTTATTCCGAAAGCAAGCAAACAATTATGGCTTTGATGAACAAGAATACCTTGCTGCACTTGACAGAGTCCCCCGCTTCACCCGCAATGAGGTCACTCGAGGAATGCATTTCTATGCCAAACTTGCCGATATTATTTCAACATCAAGTTTCAGTGCGATTAAACAATCAAGGTTGCTTGCTGAGCAAAAAAAAGCCGAAGAAAAACTTCAATTATCCTCTAGGGTCTTTAGTGATACCCACGAAGGCATCATTATCACCGATGCCCAACAGCACATCGTTGATGTTAATCCTGCATTTAGTCAAATCACTGGTTATAGCCGTGAGGACATTATTGGCAAAACGCCAGAAATCTTGAGATCGGGTAAGCATAGTCCGCAATTTTATTCCGCGATGTGGCAAACCGTCTCGGAACATGGATACTGGCTAGGCGAAGTATGGAACAGGACAAAGCAGGGACAACTCTATGCTGAATTACTCACCATTTCATCATTAACAAATGACCACGATGAAGTGACTCACTATGTCGGGATGTTTTCTGATATTACCAGTAGCAAACGACAACAAGATCAACTCAATATGATGGCGCACTATGATGTACTCACTAAACTGCCTAATCGCGCTTTATTTGTAGATCGTTTTCAGCAATCCATTGCCCATAGTCTGCGAACAGGACACCAACTTGCGGTATGCTTCTTTGATTTAGATGATTTCAAACCGGTAAATGATAACTATGGTCATGAAGCGGGAGATCGTTTATTAATTGAAGTAGCAAACCGCATCACAGTTTGTATTAGAGAAGAAGATACAGTATCACGTCAAGGTGGCGATGAATTTGCAATATTACTTAATGATATTGAATTGGCATCACAATATGAAGCAACCATAAAGCGTATTCATCAAGCACTGGCGCAACCTTATTTTATTGATGATGTTCAACATCATATTACCGTCTCTAGTGGTGTAACCTTATACCCGTCAGATAATGCTGATATAGATACCTTACTACGCCACGCTGATCACGCGATGTATCAATCTAAATTGGCAGGTAAGGATCGTTCCCGATTATACAGTCCAGATTCAGACCAACGTATTATCCAAAAGAACCATCTCCTAGAAGAAATTGAACAAGCTTTAGGTAATCATGAATTTCAATTGTACTATCAGCCAAAAGTTAACATGGTTAGTGGCCATGTTTTTGGGGTTGAAGCCTTAATACGTTGGATCCATCCAGGAAAAGGACTCATTCCCCCATTAGACTTCTTACCCTTTATCGATGGTACGCCATTAGAGGTTAGGATTGGCGAATGGGTTATCAATGAGGCGCTACAGCAACTTGATGATTGGAAACTGCAAGTTATTAACCTTGAAGTCAGTGTCAATATCTCATCAAACCATCTACTCTCGCCCTCTTTTGTCGTCAATCTAGAAAAGAGTTTAGCTAAGTACCCCAGTAACAATTCTCAATATTTACAATTAGAGATATTGGAAAGTTCTGCTTTTGGCGATATCAATACCATTAATCATATTATCGAGACATGCCAAAACAGGCTAGGCGTCAGTTTTGCTTTGGATGATTTTGGTACCGGTTATTCATCGTTAACCCATTTAAGAAGTTTACCGGTGAATACAATTAAGATCGATCAACGTTTCGTTTTTGACATGTTGGATAATCCAAGTGACTACTCCATCATTGAGGGCGTCATTGCGTTAACGAAATCATTTAACCGCAATGTTATTGCTGAAGGTGTTGAAAGCACAGAACACGGTCTCATGCTACTACTAATGGGCTGTGAGCAAGCTCAAGGTTATGGGATAGCGAAACCAATGCCAGCTAAAGCTTTTTTACCATGGCTTAGCAACTATACTCCGAATAAAAACTGGCGTGTTAGTGGCAATAAGCATCGTAATAATACCGAAAACAGTTTGGCGATATTCACTATGCTTAATGCTCAGTGGAGAGAGACATTTAGACAAAAGATAGTATCGTCTCCAGATGACCATGCACTCTGGCCTATTCTTGATGTGCAGTCTTGTCAATGTGGCAACTGGATCCGTCGAGAAAAGCACAGGACATTATTTGAAACACAATACATACAGCGACTTGAACAAGCTCATAATAATATTCATTTTATTGCTCATGCAATACAGCATCAATATCAACAGGGCAATATTGACACTGCACGTAATAGCTTAGTCAATCTCGAATTAGCTTTTGATGATATAATTAGCGTACTAAGTTTGAGCTAATCAAAATTATGATTAAAATGATTCTATAACATAAAAAAGCGAACATTATGGTTCGATCTAGGCGTTACGCTATATAATGAGGGTCACAAATATTGTGGTACTCTCTTCATAAGGTTAAATGACCAAATGTATGCTTTGGATCGATAAAATCCATTATTGAGATCATTGCTATGACGACTACAGAAGTAGTTTAACGTGTCGATCTGCTCTGATATTTAACCACTAGTTCCGCTGTTAAAATCCCGATGTAGTAAATTTGTCGCAAAAACGGGAAGAAAACCATACATTCCCCTAATAGCAAGAGTCATTTTAAGATCTAAAGCACTAACCCACGTTTGTCCGTGCGAGTTAAAAACAATCAAAATTTATTGTCCGCAATACTAACGATTATCTGCCGTCGGCTTTTTCAGCAATTTGCGTTGCAAGGTTCTGCGGTGCATGCCGAGTTGGCGGGCGGTTTCTGATACGTTGCCGTTGTTGTTGGCGAGAACTTGTTGAATGTGTTCCCATTCGACACGTTTGGGGGTTAAAGGCTGTTCCCCAATGGCATCATAAGTTGTTGTTTCTGCCGTGACTGATAATGCATTTAATAAGGTTTGGGTGTCGACGGGTTTGGCGAGGTAATTGTCTGCGCCAAGGCGGATGGCTTCTACGGCGGTGGCGATACTGGCAAAGCCGGTGAGCAATACCATGTGTACATGGGGTAAAAGTTGTCTTAACGGTTTAATCAACGATAAACCATTATGGTCGGCCAATTTCATGTCTAGCACGATATGGGTGGGGAAAAATTGCCTTGCCATTAATAAGCTGTCGCTGGCGTGATGGCAGGTTTTACACTCAAAACCCTGCTTGCCGAGGCGGCGGGCTAAAATGGCGGCTAGGGCTAAATCGTCTTCAATAATCAATAGCTTGTTCATGGTGTTCTCAATTCAACTTCTATTTACTTCTATTCGCTTCTATTCGTTTAAAATAGCGTCAACTCGCTTTTTGTTCGTTCAGCGGCAAGGTCACAATGGCTTCGGTGCCGCATTCGGGATGAGGTTTAAGGTATAATTTACCGCCTAAACGCTCAAAGCTGGTGTGACTTAATAATACCGCGATGCCCATCCCTTTAGGACTTTTTACCATGTTACTGCCTAATGTTTGTAATAAATGAGTCGCAATCCCCACACCGTAATCACGAATAGTAATACTCAGTTGCTTGGGTTGTGACAAGCCAATATTTACATCTACGCGGGTCTGATGCTGATTATCTTCACTGGCCTGAATGCCATTTTGAATTAACGCCATTAATGCTGGTAACAAGCTCATGTCGGTCATCACTATACGTGACTCAACTTGTGGTGCTATGGATATATTCAGTTGCGCTTCTGGCATCAATAAACTTATCTGCTCGGTTAAGGTTGCCACTAACTCATCGACTCGCTGTTCTGCTAGTTTTTGCTCCCGTATCGATTCGGTCGCTAAACGTAAGTCAGCTAAGGTGACTTCGCAGCGATTCAGTGCGTGCTGCATTTCGGTGATCAATTCCAGTTGTTCAGCATCGTGCTGAGTATCAACTAACTCATCGGTGAGTAAACGTAATGTGGCTAACGGCGTCGCTAGTTGGTGAGCCATTTGCGCTGATGCGGTGCCTATGGCCAATATCTTTTCTTGGCGTAACTGGCCTTCTCGTAAATAGCGCAGCTCGGCATTTTTCTGTCTGATCCGTTTGGCAATAAAGCCGACGGTGACGGTTAACACTAATGCCGAAATCACAAAATTAAACCACATGCCTAAATAGTGCGATCCCATGTCCATACTTTGACTTGCGGGCATCGCCTGATTTGCTGGCATAACGTGGTCCATTGGTATTTGGCTTATGTCGTGTTCCATTACCGAGCCACTATTTTGTTCGGTGATATCAACAATCATCAAGCTATAAAATATCGTCGACACTATGGTTAAGCACCAAGGAGCCCATCGGGGTAAGGTAATGGCTGAAATCGCAATCGGTAATAGCAGTAATGAGACAAAGGCATTGGTTGCTCCGCCGGTGAAATATAACCACGTAGTCCAAAACAAGGTGTCTAATAATAAGGTTAAGAACAACAAACCATTGTTGTTCATGCTGAGTCGATGAAAGCGATAGCTAAAACCCACATAACAGGCTTCAAAAATTAACACGTAAGACAAGGTTACTGGAGGAGTTGTTAAACCAAATAAGTCGGTGGCAAACAAAATAAGACCAATTTTAAGCCCCCAATTAACCAATCGCAGTAAGGCTAATTGTTGCTGGCTGGCATTAAAAGGCAGATTCGCATTTGTCATACTATTATTTATCCTAATTTTTATGATGTATTAAGCTAAAGAACCCGCTTTCAAATATGAGTGCCTTACAACACGGCAATTATGGGGGTATTTTATCAAATATTTACCCTTGCAGTGCCAATATTAACGATATTAATTCAGCGAAACAGACTCACTTTTTAGTCAAAAATAAAGTTAACAAGTAACAAAAACGCCTCGCCTAGCATTAAATATGTAGCTACAATGCATATAAATTCACGCCATAAAATCAACCAACCGCATTATAACCCCTCTTTCACGGTTATTAACGCATTTGGACTTTGGCTGTGTTTGCATTTATAGGCCATTTTTTCTAAATGTAACCTTTTTAAATATCTAATAATAAAACGATAAAACCAAGGAAGTTGTTCAATGATTAACGACATTATATCGCTCGCCAACAATGTGCTGTGGGGCGAATACCAAGTACTCATTTATATCTTGGTATTCGCCGGAGTGTGGTTTTCATTGAAGTTAAGGTTTATTCAATTTCGCCATTTTGGCTATATGTTTAAGGTAATGAAAGGCAGTACCCAAAGTGACAGATCAGGCATTAGTTCTTATCAAGCCTTGTGTACAGGTTTGTCAGCCCGTGTCGGTACCGGTAATTTGGCCGGTGTCGCCATGGCCATATCATTAGGCGGCAGTGGCGCGGTCTTTTGGATGTGGGTTATCGCACTGCTGGGTATGGCGACCGGCTTTGCGGAAAGCATTTTAGGCCAGCTGTATAAAGTACGAGACGATCATAAAGAATACCGCGGAGGACCCGCCTATTATATCCGCGCAGGACTCAAAAAACCTTGGTTAGCAGTATTATTCGCCCTGTGTTTGTTCCTCGGTTACGGCATTAGTTTTAGTGCCATGCAAGCCAACACCATTACCGACGCACTCAACCACACTTTCGAAATTTCGCCAGTATATTCTGGGGCAGTCATTACCTTCATTGCTGGCATCATTGTTATGGGAGGCCTTCGCAGCATTGCTCGGTTTGCAGAGTTCGTGGTGCCTTTTATGGGCCTGGCATTTATTTTGGCAGCGGTAACCGTCACCATCATTAATATCCAACAAGTTCCCGGAGTATTGATGGATATTATTAACTCTGCTTTTGGATTAAATGAAGCGGCGGCCGGCGCACTTGGTGCAGCCATTAAAAATGGTATCCAACGCGGTTTGTATTCTAACGAAGCCGGTGCGGGCAGTGTGCCACATGCCGCCGCAGGCGCGACGCCGGTGCCAAATCACCCGGTTGCGCAAGGTTACGTACAAATGCTGGGGGTGTTTATTGACACTATGGTGTTGTGTAGCTGTACCGCCATTGTAATTCTACTGGCTCAAGGCAGTATTGGCAGTGAAATGGAAGGTATTCGTATCACTCAAAACGCCATGACTTATCATATGGGCATTAGCGGCGATATGTTTGTTGCCATCATTATTACTCTATTCTCTTTTACTTCTGTAGTGGCTAACTACGCCTACGCCGAAAGTAATTTACATTTATTTAAACTCGACAACATCTATGGTCGCACCGGGTACACACTATTGTATTTAAGCATGGTTTATTGGGGAGCCAATGCCTCATTAAAAGAAGTGTGGAACATGGCCGACATGGCGCTGGGATTAATGACAGTAGTTAACATCAGTGCCATTATGCTGCTCACCCCGACCATCGTAAACTTAACCCGCGACTACCAAGTTAAGCTTAAAACCACTAATAAGCCTGAATTCAAGCTGGCCGATGTAGAGATTCAAGGTAAAACCGAAAAAGGGGTTTGGTCTTAGCCGTTCATTAAGGCAGTTTTTTACGATAGATTTCACTTTAGCGTCAATGTAGCGGTTAGTTTTCAAAGCGGAATTGAATAAATGAGTTCAATTCCGCTTTATCGTTTATAACAACTCATTACAGCCGTACTAACTATAACGCCACTATCAAAATGCCACCATTACATCACTACTAGTACAACGCCACCATTACATCACTACTAGTACAACGCCACCATTACATCACTACTAGTACAACGCCAATATCACAGCACCACTTATGCTTGCAGCTGTCTTTTTCCCTCAATTTTGAATTCAAATAATCTCACACAAATGCTGCATTGTTGTTTAATCGGCTTTATTGGTTTAAATATCAATAGTTCATATCACATCCATAATTAAGCATAATCAGCAACAATGGCCGTTATGGTTAAAAATAACCAAAAGATACTGGCCTTACCTCATCGAGTTAACGTAAAATAATAATCTAACTAAAGAGGGGCTAATGGCTAATATATCTAAATTTGATCGCGAAGACGTACTCAAAAAAGCAAAAAACCTGTTTTGGCAAAAGGGGTTTCTAGCCACTTCTACGCGAGAAATTCAAACTATCATGGACATGCGGCCGGGCAGCATTTATGCCGCATTCGGTAGTAAGGCTGATTTATATAATCAGACATTAATTCATTATGCACAAACGTCCGCTAGCAATTTAAATGATAAAATCGAGCAGAATGACCACGTATGGGACGGGTTGAAGCAGTATCTGCGCAGCTTAATGGCTCCTTGCAGTGAAACCGTACCCAGTGAATTATGTATGTTGATGCGCACGCTTTCAGAACTTGATGAGTCACATCAAGAAACCCTTAGCATCGCTCGTGATTTATTGACTCAAGTTGAGCATCGCTTTGTCAATATCATTGAGCAAGCTCAAAACGAAGGTGATTTGCCTGCTCAATTGGATAAACATAAGCTCGCGAAAAAGCTACAAGTGCATATTATCGGTTTACGCTCTTACCTAAAAGCCACCGGCGATACTGAAACAGTAAGCCAGCAACTCGAAGAGTTTTTTATTCAGATACAAAGTTAACAAAGCGCCTAAGGCGCTTTTTAAATAACGCAACGACAAAGTTTTGCACCTATTTTACTGCCAAGATTTATTTAGCGGTAAAATTAGGCCAGCGCATCGTAAAACCTCACATCAAATTGACCAATGCCATGATAGCCAATATTGATTTTTGTCGCTAATGGCACTTTTACCACACCGCAGTATGATCCGGTAATGATCGCTTGCCCTGCACTGAGATTAATGCCTAATTTTGCTAAGTAATTAATCAGCCAATACACAGGCATTTGTGGTAATTCACACGGATGGAACCCAGAAAACTGCTGCACCATTTGGGTCTTAAACTCGCTCACCACCACATCGATATGACTGGCTTTATACGCGACAGACTTATCTATTTTAGGGCCAATATACAGGCCTTGATTACTTAGTCCATCGGCAAGTTTTTGATAAAAACTCGGTTGACTCTCACGGCTAAATCGATTCTGGATCAGCTCTAATGCCATATGCGTAGCTGAAATCATTTGGTCAATTTCACTATGGCTGTATTGACGATAAGCTTCAATGTCTTGCCCTAGTATAAACGCTATTTCTGGCTCTATCAGCGCTGTCGCCTGCCCGTCTGTCACTCTGGGTATAATCGCGCAATCAATACTATGACTCACCGGACCTTGCAAAATGGGCGCTACAATTAATTGACCATTGGCTTGTGGAACTAAGCATTTCCACCCCGCAATGGTGCCATTAAGATTAATCATCAATTGTTGTACAGCAATTGATTCTTCAATACTTTGAGGAAGTACCGCTAGGTAGTTAGAGTCGGGATGAAGAGTATTTCGCTGAGCAAATAAATGCATAGCAAGTTTAATAAGAGCGGGGTTATCAGTCAAAATAGCATCATCAAAACAATCAAAATGCTACATTATCGTTTTTAGCGACTTGGATCGATAGATTTCGTCACCGTATAATAAAAAAAAACCGCTGCAACATAGTCAGCGGTTTAGTTTTACATCCAATGATTTGGCTACGTTAGCCTAAATATGATGCTTAAAGTAGATTACTTGCTCATCGCTCTTAACATCCATGCGGTTTTTTCATGTATCCGCATTCGATCGGACACTAATGCTGCCGTAGACTCATCCTCAGCGGCTTGGGCTAATTTGAGCACTTGTCGCGCGGTTTTGATCACTTGCTCGTGACCTTTGGTCAGTAAATCGACCATGTCAGCTGAACTCGGTACGCCTTCAATTTCTTTAATGGAGCTTAAACGGGCAAACTCTTTATAAGTTCCTGGTGCGGCCACGTCCAAGGTGCGAATACGTTCGGCAATATCATCAACCGCTAGCGCAAGTTCAGTGTAATGCTCTTCAAACATTAAGTGCAGTTCGCGAAAGTGGATCCCGGTGACATTCCAATGGAAATTATGGGTTTGCAAATATAGTGTATAGGAATCGGCTAATAAACTTTTTAAGCCATCAGCAATTTTTAGTCGATCTTCTTTTTTTATACCAATATCGATGTCAGTCATTTTATTCCTCGTAAAGTAGAATTAATTAGTCATAACATTACAGCATTTGTATAAATGGTGATGACAAGCTAGCAAGATTAACAATAAATATGGTTTATTCTTAACATGTTGCTTACATTGTATCTCAGCGAGTCTTTATCGTCGTATTATGACACCAACGAAAACAGCACACGCTGTTAAAACAAATATTACACCACTAATAAAACGGGTCTCAATTCAAATAACATTTATTTAATAAATAAGTTTATTGAATGTCTACATAAATTAACGTAATAAACTCGGGTAAATTAATTGCGATTACGCTAACTCATCGTTAATGTTAGTGAGTATTCATACTAACATTACCACTTAATGGATCAACCGCTGGCCATTAAACTCTGTTAATACTTTTATATTAATAACTGTAACCAAACATTGAAGCGGATCTCATATTGATGCTCGAAGAGGAAACAACACAAAATACATATACATGACCACCACAAGATTAATCAGCAGTACAATCACACTGAGCAAGCTAAAGTGGCTCATCATTTCATAAAACTCAAAAGGTAAATATATTGCGCCGCTAAGCAGTGCAAACCATTGGGTCCAGCGCATGTTATGCCATAAACCATAGGCTTCAATAAAGCGCACCAAAGTATATGCCGCAGCGCCTAGTGCCAGTATCGTCAGGCTTGATTGCGACACTGAACCCACTGCTGAAATAAAAATACTAGGGTAATGACTAGCAGGGTTTAGGTGTAAATGAGTAACTAGCTCAATTGCCAGCGTTGACAAGTTTTGACCGGCATAGATATGTAGACCAATCGCGACCAGTAACGACAATAGACCTTTAGATGCTTCAAGTACCGCAACGGCACGTACACCTTTATTCGAGTGCTTCATTGTGTAGCGTTTCCAATTTCCGGTAAAGCAAGCCGGCTAATATTAGCTTGTGACAATGACGATGGCGATTAATATTTCCCCGACAAAAAAGCACTTCGGTTAACGTGTTTAGTCGTCAATACCGATTCATTTTTACAAGTAAGTAACGTAAACACCTCGTCCAACTTAAACGGTGAAGTTACTGATTTTGGGCTGATAAAAGCTCGATTTGTTGACGCTCATCATCGGTTAGTGCACCGTAATCTCTTGGGTATGGCCAGCCATAACCCCAGCGAAATTGGGTCGGTAAATAAGGTGTACCGCCAACGCGGACCCCGGCTAACATCAATAATGCCACTTCAGATTGGCCGACTTGAGCCACACAAATACGTAATGCCTTATCTGATGCCAAACGCTCATCAGATGTCCCCCCTTTCCAGTAGTCATAATCATGACGTTCGCAACAGGACAACCATAATTGTTGCTGTGCAAAAGTGCCATCAGGAAATGCACTGCAGCCATCACTGGTAAACGGCACGAGTGTGTCGGCTTGTAAAGGATTGCCTAGCATCGACATACTGGCGATAAACATGGCAGCGCAATTTAAGCGGTATTTTTTCACTATTAGCATCCAGCTTTTCATTATTCACGCATTATGATGCCACAGCAACGATGACAGTAATAGAATATAAACGTTGTTTCTTGATTAAATCTTCTTTTACATCAATGGGTAAATCTATATAAGGCCAGACTAATAAGCCAGATTAATGTGCCAGATTAGCAAACCATTTTTGGTACGGTTGATACACGTCGTAAAGCCAATTAAATATAAAGGTATAGATAAAAAGAAAAGCTAACAGGCCCGCCTCCAGCATTAAGGTATCGACAAGGGTTAACCCTAAATACCACGACACTGAGGGGATTGTGATTATAAGCATTCCTCCTTCAAAGCCGCAAACATGTACTCCCCTGATAAACATCGTGCGCGCGAGTCGTTCCGCACCAAACAAACGATCAAACCATAAGTTATAAACATAATTCCACAACACGGCAAACACCGACAGAGCGAAACTGACCAGTAACATATCAGCGCTATTTTGCTTCATCACTATCGCACTTATTGGCACAATAAAGGCCATGGCGATCAGTTCAAAAGACACGGCGTGAAACATTCTTTCTCTACTTTGCATTTATATCTCAATTGGGGGGTGACGTTTTAACTATTTTCATCCAATATAAAGATACATTAAAGTTAGTAAGTATCGGTAAAAGCGATATGTATAGTATTGAACAGCTTGAGGCCTTTGTGGCAACCGTAAAAACGGGGTCATTTTCATCTGCGGCAAGAGCGCTTAATAAAGCGCAATCAGTTATCAGTCAGCATGTGATAAACCTTGAAATAGACTGCAATAGCGAACTATTTGATCGCAGTGGACGTTATCCTCAATTGACACCAGCAGGAAAAAAACTGCTACCCCATGCCCAAGTATTACTGAGCCAACATCAACGCCTGCGCGATTGCGCCAAAAGCCTAGACCAACAAGCAATATCTGAGCTGACAATTGGTTTAGATGAAGGCATTCCGCTGCAAAAGCTGTCTAATATTATTAATGAGCTCGAAGCTCAATTTCCAACTATCACGCTTGAGTTTTTAACGGCATCGAGCATTGATATAATCGATATGATTGACACTGAGCGGGCTGTTACCGGAATTATTTTCAGCGAGTTAACGATCCCGACTCACATCGACTTTGAATCTATCGGGTCAATTAAGTTTGATATGTATGTGGCGAGTGTTCACCCTTTAGCACAACAGATATGTGATAACTTAGCCAACTTAAAATTGCATCGTCAACTCTTAATCCGTTCGCGGAATACTAAATCCAGTAGCTTTCAGACAGCAATTAGCCCAGATGCTTGGTACGCCGACAATTACTATATTTTGCTCGAACTTGCATTGCAGGGACATGGTTGGTGTTTACTACCCAATCATATTGCCAATAACTATGTTAATAGCGGTCAATTAGTATTATTACCGTCTGAATTTAAAGAGATTGGCTGGCAAGCTAATGTGGATGTTATACAGCACCAT
The DNA here is from genome assembly GCF_040310145.1 of Shewanella sp. S1-49-MNA-CIBAN-0167. Lineage (NCBI taxonomy): Bacteria > Pseudomonadati > Pseudomonadota > Gammaproteobacteria > Alteromonadales > Shewanellaceae > Shewanella > Shewanella sp. S1-49-MNA-CIBAN-0167. The sequence goes on from NZ_JBEOPO010000034.1 coordinate 33,348, forward strand.
TGTTACAGTCACGAGCCGGTATTTAAGCAACTTAGACACTCGCTACGGCAATTACTGACGCCATAATTTACGTTGATAATAACTATTCTCCATGTCATATATCGAACCGGCTTTGACAAACGAACCTTGCTGAACAACATGTAAAAACATTCCCAATTGAGCGGTGACAAACACGGCTTATCCCAACCCATTTATGATTAACATCAAAAAAAGCGCTACTGATTCAGCCTTAGTCGTGTAGCAAAGAGTACACCCAGGCTAGTGATTATAGTGGGGTTAACTATTATTTTTAAAAAAATACAACAACTCAAACAGCAGACTTTATACTTTGTTTCACACCTAGTTTTTATACCGTTTACAGCTTGTAAAAGATACTGGCTCTATTTTGAGAATTATCAATTGTTGAGATATCATCCGCTGTACACTTTGGTTTAACATTCTGTATTGACGATATATAGTTAATTAACCGCACAAAAATATACAACCAAACAACGATTGTTCAAAGCCATTGAGCCTTAGGTGATTTCGGCATAAACTCTGATGATGTTGCCTGTAACATAGTTGATTAACACCACAAATAAACCTTGAATAACGGTTGTGGTAAAGCTTGTTCTACGAAGCGTTATTTCGCTTATATTACAGCATCAAATTCGTGATATTGTAGCCTATCGTATGCTAAATTATACGATACAGTTGATAGCTCTGATGCTGATAAATAGCCCGAGGAACCGATTTATGCTGATTGAACATGACATTACTGACGTTTGTGTTGGAATGTATGTGGTCGAAATCACCGAGCCCAAAGATACGTTTTCGCTAACTAAACCTGGTGTGCTTAACAATGCACGAGTTATCGAAGCACTAAAGCGAAAATCGGTTACTAAACTACTCATTGATACCAGTAAAACTGAAGTTATTATCAAAGAAGTCGAGCAAAAAATCAATGTGCTCAAGCCTCAACCGCCTCGTAAAGTCACGCCTGCACGCACCGATGTGAAAGCAAATTTCTTTAATCAAGAATTAGTTAAAGCTCGCCAAGTATTTAATGAATCAAAAAACATTCAAAAACAGTTATTCCATAATGCCCAACACGGTTTGCCATTAGAAATGGACCCGGTGCAGAAAATCACCTCCGAATCGACAGATTTGATTTTCAATAATCCCAATGCTTTGTCGTGTGTGATTAACATCCGCAATAAAGATGAATATTTACTTGAACATTCGGTGTCAGTATCGGTATTGATGACTATGTTTTCTGTATATAAAAAAATCGACAAAGATATTGTTAATCAATTAGCAGTCGGTGCATTTTTACATGATGTGGGTAAAATTATGGTCCCCGATCGCATTTTAAATAAGCCTGATAAACTGACAGATGAAGAGTTTCATATTATGAAAACTCACGCCAGCTATTCAATTGAAATCATGAAAAACACCCCAGGCATTAGCCCGCTAAGTTTAGAGGTGGCAACTTTACACCATGAAAAACTTAACGGACAAGGTTACCCATTTGGTGTGCCAGCAGAAAAAATTACCCTATACGGACGGATGATCAGTATTTGCGATATTTTCGATGCTCTCACCTCCAATCGTTGCTACAAACAAGGTTATGCACAAGTCAAATCCTTTAGTATTTTGCGGGCATTGGCTGAAAAAAATGAATTAGATAAAGACCTAGTCGATCAATTTATACGTTGTATGGGGGTTTACCCTGTCGGCTCAGTGGTTCAACTTGAGTCGAATAGACTTGCTATTGTTGAAAGTCATAATCCTAAAGACCCAATCCGCCCGCTTGTGAAACCGTTTTATCATTTAAAACCGGATCATTTCGAAGTCGGGCAAAAGATTGATTTGGCAACAGTGACTGACGACTTAATCGTAAAATGTGTTCGCGCCGATGATTTTAACCTAAACATGGAACAAATTATTCAATATTTAGCCCACGAAGGCTAGCCAGTAAACGTTGCAGGCTTTACCTGTCGCAGTTAATTGAACTATGGGGTTTAAACGCTCTCGTACTTCAAGCTCATCAATCACGAAGTGCGCTTTACCATCAGTGTGAAACTACCAATGCTCACGATGTACCTGGGCAAAATGTTTGGCAAGAAAATGGCTATTGGGTAAATTGTGCACCACAAACTGCGACTAAATTCAGTGTATACATTGCATCCTTACGCTGCAGCATTACCTTTACAAATCGCGGTATGCTCACAAGCCTCTGAAGATAAATCAACCCAAACCACCTATGTCACCGAACATCACTAAAGCTTTAGTCTATTTTGCCTAAAGAGGCATACTTACTCATTTTTAGGTAATAACGGGGTTTTTCAAGACAGTTGTCGCCTAAAGGTTTAATAAGCCAATAACACAGCAATGCACAGACAATATATAAGGCTAAAGCTGATGCTAAATATAAAATGAATAGATCAATTCATTGGTTAGATGTAACCACGTCGGAGTGCGGATTATATGGGCATTGACGTAACCTGTCGGGGTTAATAATCCACTCCATGACACTAAAACACACACCAACCACCATAATTGCTAACGGGCAGTTAACGACAAATAAGGGCTTAAATCCGGTGAATAATAGTAAGCATAATTCAATAATGAGCTCACTAACAGGCAGCTTAAATATCGATGTAGATGGGTGGTTAATGCGCGCCAAATAACGTCACTTGTAACAAACTCATGCCTGCGAAAAATAAAACAAATAGAACACACTCAATGACAGGTTTTCGATATGGTGACTTTCCTATGGCGCCATATACTTTAAGGCGCAGCGTAATATCACTAATAGCACGACCAAAGATAATAAATTGTACCAATGGCAGCTTATTCGCTCAAGCCACTGTTGCCACTACCCCCCTTGGTTTACTAATTAAAAAGTGTTTGAATGGCACTGCCAATAACAAAAAAGATGAAACACCAGCGCCATAAAGTTAACGAATCAACGTCTGTTCAGCTTTCATCTCTTCTCTAGTTCTTAAAAACGGTATGAGTATTAAAGGTAATATAACAATTACTGATTCTATAAAGAACATATTAGCATAGCCCATATGTTCTGAGACAATCCCCTGCCAATAGTTAGATACCATAATGGCTAGGTTTCCAAAGGCCATATAAACTGTAAATTGGGTTGCCGCTACCATAGGATTGGTTGCACCCATAAAATAAGCTATCGATACGGCAAAGCCCATACCAAAGATAAATCCATGCGCTGTAGCAATGGTGTAAAACTCATAAGTATGAATATCTTCTAAGCCAGCCATATATATTCTTGTACCTAAATATAGTCCGGGAAATATCAGTAGGAAATAGAAAGTAAACAACATCTTTCGCAAGCCAAAGATATCAGCCAAATATCCGCCGATGACACACCCAATGCCCGCAAAAATGGTATTGAGTAATGTTACCTGAGAAATTTCATTATTGCTAAGGCCTAGATCGACTTGAATAGTCTGCAAGGAAGCATAAGCCAAAGCCATGGTGCCAGTAGGAAGAAAAGCAAACAATAAGGCTAGGATCGGTATTCTACCCGAAAGCCAAAAACTATCGAAGACGGCTTTAATGAAGTAGATAAAACTAACGTATAATTCATGAAGAACTGATTTTTCTGTGACTATTTTTGCTTTTTGTATATGTAGATCTTTTACAAAAAACAAAATAAACAATAAATTCAGAAATAATAGTACGCTAATGACCATAAGAGCAACATCAAAACCCCAATAGCCATAGATGAAAATCGCACCACTACCACCAATCGCAATACCTAAATACTGGCCACCGAACATAATACCACTGGCTCGGCCCCGCTCATCAGGTTTCAAATTACTTATTGCTAATGCATCAATAGCCACATCCTGTGTGGCGGCAAAGATGTTGTGTAGAATAAATAGACTCACTAGTGCATCGAAATTTTCAACAACATCCAGTAACCCTGAGATCAATAACGTGATCAACATCATTATGGTACAGGCAACAATCCATGCTTTTCTACCGCCATAATGGGTGAACTTGATAATATCGACAAATGGGGCAACCGCCCATTTAAAGGTCCAAGGAAGAAAGAGTGCAGCGGTGAAAATCCCAATTACGTCTAGACCTAAACCAGACTGACGCATAATAGAGACGAGTGCAATACTGGTAAATCCAAATGGGATACCCTCAGAAATATACATCATACCAAAGGAAAACAATCGGCCTTTGGTCGTATTAAATAGATTACCTTGCATAAACATCCTAATTATTTTAATTAAATATATGATGCTGGTGCGAACGTAACACAAACGTCTGTGATATTTAGGTGTGTATATCAATCAATGACTTGTGATGTTTTAATGATTGAAAAATTACTAATAAACAATGTTATGAATACATATTGTAGTCTATTAAATGGCTAATTTTTCTAAAACACAGTGCTTCATTAATGGGTTAAGCCAAAACCGGTGCAGTAACACTTATTAAACGCGTTGGCAGTACGCTAGATTTGAACATTCAGTTTCACATGCTGTTTTAGAAGGTGCGCGGAGCGGAGATAAGCTAGGTAACACCAAAATTACGCACATTAAAGCGCCTACCCATAATGATATAGTCAATCAAATGCACACCATCAGTTGTCGCGTGAGCGGTATGTGTAAAAAGTAGGGTTATTTACCCAAAAGATGGAGAACACTTACCTAAACTTTGCAGAAGATGATGACGACGGCCTGTTAGCGTTTACAGGGGAAAAACAGCCCAACTTACCATCTCAATAAAATATTGATTCCGACAATCAGACAAACCCTAGCTAAAAGCAATCAATAAACGTGGTTAGCCTAACCATTGCTTAAACTGATCCCAAATACCTAATGACGTGTCAGAAAATAAATCGATACCTAATGCTGACTTGATAATATAAAGCACCAGCAAACCAAGTAGCATCGAGGCAAATATAACCGTAAAAACTAACATTACCATGATCGCTAACGAGGCATTTTTTTCACGACGTGTGTAAGCACGTTTATTTCGTCCCAGTAGAAATACATAATAAAAACGCCACTTTATAAACGGAAATTTAAATGTTCCCCGATTATCAATAAAGTGGCTGCCCCATGTATTTGGACCTAACGCGCCTTTAATACCCTCAAGTTGTTCATCAGTATAAGATTGAACCAGTTGTGCTGGTAACCTCCCAAGTAACTTAGCGATTAAAGGATCTTGTCTAATATCCTTTTTATTGGGAGCCAGAGGGTCATCTTGCTTACTCGCTTGCCACAGTGTCATACATGAGTCTCATATTGTTGCGATAGACTTAATCATAATCCCGTTAACTGTAAATGATGCGTTATTATCATTAGTTTAGTTATCAATGCCATTGACCTACGGCAGACGGCTAAATCGAGAAAGCGTTGATCATCACCAGTAAAATACATAAAGATGATCCCTGTGCCCTATCAACTCTCGTCATTCATTTCCCTTAACATTATGCCTAACCCCATGCGGTATAATCGATACAATATTGCCCACGGTACATTCAAGCTTAACGGGTTAATCACAGAGTAAAAAATATCATAATATTTCTGCATTAGGTGCCATTAAGCATTTTCTGTTTGTGCTACTTTATTGTATGAATATTTAATATTAATCAGCGAAGACCAATGAATACACTAACGCTCGAATACATCAATAGTATATTGCCGCCAAGGCCAGATGACAGTCATAAGATGACCTTTGGCCAGGTGCTGAATATTGCCGGTTCGATACATTATCGAGGGGCGGCATATCTTTCTAGTTTATCAGCGCTGCGGGTTGGTGCAGGTTACGTCACATTAGCCAGTAGCCCATCGGTCTGTGACAGTGTGAGCTCGCAAACCCCAAATGTAGTTACCTTGCCCCTACCACCTCACCAAGCACAGCAAGCTATTGATATAAAACATATAAATACACAACCCATAGCCCCCCAAGCTGTTTTACAACTTCGGGGTAAACTCGCACAAGCCAGTGTAATTTCAATAGGCAGTGGATTGAGCATTAGCCAAAGTACAGATCAATTGAACCGTTACCCTAACCCTATAAATGGCTTAATAGTCCCTGATGGTAATAGTGAATTTTTTTATGCCCTGCTAACAGAAATCCAAGCGAATACTCATCCGGTGATATTCGATGCGGATGCACTGAACTTTATGAGTCGTTTACTTCACCATCCTACAAGCACCGCGCAAAAATCGATTAGTTTCACCAAAAATAGCATCATTTCCCCACATCCAAAAGAGCTCTCACGGTTATTAAATATAGATGTCAACATGATTCAAGCGCAACGGGTTCATTTTGCTAGCTTAGCGGCTAAACAATTAAATACGCTCGTGGTGCTTAAAGGTAAGCACACCGTCATAAGCGATGGGGATCACGTTTTCATTAATCCTACTGGCAACAGCGCGCTAGCCAAAGCCGGTACTGGAGATGTCTTGACTGGTATGATTGCAGGATTTTGCGCCCAAGGCGTCAGCCCACTTAACGCTGCGTGCCTAGGGGTATATTTGCATGGTTTAGCAGGCGAGTTAGCCGCAAATGAATTAAGCCAATATGGGGTGCTTGCCAGTGATCTACTCGAGTACATACCTAAAGCCATCTTGCGAGTATTAAATGCCGGTCATTAAGGTTAATACGCCAACAACACACAATGATTGTGTGTCTTAACAATAGCGAGCATTTGTGGGATGGGGAGTAAGCCGCAATTTACCCTGTTAACGTGACTCTGGGGTTGAATATAAAACGCTGATGCTAATCAACGTAATCGCAGTCAAATTAGGTTATTGATTGGCGGAAGGTTTATACGTATTAACCCGTTTTAATTAATTACTAACCTACATATGTACTTGTTACCTTGCTGCAACCTCCTGATTAAGAGTCGCTTTATCTAAAATATTGAGATGATGAGCGAAAGACAGCAACCCTAGTCAGCAACACTAGCCAGCAACCATGCCATCCATTTTTTAATCAATATCATAGCCTCTTTCAGCATTTATTGCGTGACTCAATCCTTACAGGAAGATCCGAAAATACGAATAGCACTGTGGATCGACTAGTGTTTTTTGCTAACACACCGACAGATAATCGACTTGTACCTATGATTTAAATCGACTAAGTTGCTGTTTGAGCCTATAGACTTCATGCTCCAATTGTTCTCTTTCATCGAGTAATTGCAAAATTAAGCCAATGCCCCCCCAATCCAGTGCAAGATCACGTTGAATTCGAGTGGCTTTTTTAACTTGATGTAAATTTTCCACGCTAAATTGCCATTGTTCTATCACCTCGCCCTGCAGTGGAATGGCTATACTATGCTCTACGAGCTCAAGTAATAATGTCGAGCTAATATCGCTGCATTCACACAGTTCATTGCTACTCAACCAACAATCTTGTTCGTTTATATTAATCTGCAGCATGGTTATTTACTCCAACTGGCACGAGGGTCGAATGTATTTTTTTCGGCTAGTTCAGTCCACAATGGCTTGCTTGTCTCATCTGGTGATGTCGGTACCACAATTTTAAGCACCGCAAATAAATCGCCCTGCACTTTTTTACTGAGTAAACCTTTGCCTTTTATGCGTAATCGCTGTCCTGACTGACTATTGGCGGGGATACTGAGTTGAATATTACCCGTTAACGTGGGCAATTTAAGCTTGGTACCCAATACGGCTTCCCAAGGTGCAATAGGCACAACAATGCTCAAGTTTCGACCATCAACATCAAATAAAGGATGCGGCGCAAAACGAATTTGTAAATACAAATCGCCATTATCGGCTTTGGTCGGTCCCGGTCCACCTTGGCCTTTAAGGCGAATACGTTCGCCATTAATAACCCCGGCTGGAATTTTAACTTTTAGAGATTTGGGCTGCTCAACAACATGACCTTGGGGATCACGTTGCTGTAAGGTAAACGCTACCGGCTTAAGAGTGTCGACCAAGGTTTCTTCAAGGAACATCGGGAACTCAATTTCGATATCTTGGCCTTTTGGCTGCTGAGCTTGGCGACTTCTTTGTTGCCCGCCATGCTCAAAGCCTGAATGCCTTCCACCAAACATTGAATTAAAAAAGTCCGCAAATTCTTGATCAGTTTGTGGATCACTTTGCTGTTGGCCCCAATCTTGACCTGCACCATTTGCACCACCTTGATTGGCATAGCGATGTTGGGTTCTATTTAGGTGATGATGGCGCAACTCGTCATATTCGGCACGCTTTTTAGTATTGTGTAATACCTCATAGGCTTCACTAATTTCTTTGAATTTTGCTTCTGCTTCAGGATGTTTGCTCACATCAGGATGGTACTGCACCGCGAGTTTTTTATACGCTTTTTTTATTACTTTATCATCCGCATCAGGTTCTACCCCTAATACAGTGTAATAGTCTTTAAAATTCATTTTATCCCCTAACAAAAAACAAGTTTGCAACGGATCATCAGACGGCTTGGAACTAATCAACATTAACAAGTTTAGGCCCAGGGAGAAAGAACACGCTTGATCTTGATCAACTCTATTACAATATCTCTAGTTTAGTTAATAAGCATCAAATGATGACAAAAATAACCGTTAAATGAAAAGATATTGCATATTAAAGATCATATACAACTGATTTTATTGATAATAAATTACCGCACACCTCGGTATCAATAATCCAAGTGTTCACGTTTAATATCAAGCTTATTCAGTCAAAACCAAAACAGTACTCTCGTTCTATTATGTGGGACTAAGAGGGCCATTAATAAACGCCTCCACGCTGAAGAAAAGTATGGGTAGATGCCATCAATAACATCAGACTCGGGATAATATATTTTGCACAAGGAGTGAATTATAAACTCATTACACAGTTAAAATATCACCACAAGTGTATTGTAGGAATGATTAACACAAAGGTCTCCAGCCTTGAGATAGATATTCAAATAATGAGAGGCTCGTGACATGGCATCAGATAAACAACAACCGACAGCAACACAGGGTGCCGATATTTGTCCAACGCAGGGTCTTAATCAGTCTAGCCATCGGCGCCATGGAACGAGAACTGCTATTACAGTTTTTGGTAGAAGCCGTGATGCTGACTTCTCTGGGCGGAATGGTTGGCATAATACTGGCGCTACTGGGCTCAGTTGCGCTGGCCGATTTGATGCAAATTCCTTTTGTCTTCAATCTGGACATAATAGTTGTCTCTTTTCTGTTTTCTGCAGCAGTCGGCGTCATCTTTGGTTACTTCCCTGCCCGTAAGGCCGCGCAACTAGACTCGATAGAAACCTTGCGTCATGAATAGACTGGTTGATGATCGCTGCTTTTTTCAACGAAATGAACAAAGGCTTTATGTTGTTTTTGTGGACTTATTTAGTAGATGTACTCCATGCTTGAAGCGTCCATTTTAGGTATCATGCATTGCTTATGTGCATCTTTTTTATGTCTACTATAGCAACTGGTATGGATACCCCCATCTAATAACAAATAATTCTCCTTTCGGGAAATATGAGACCCAGGCTTTAGCTGCAACTAAAGCTTTTTTTGTCGTCGTTCGATTCAGTGCAGGCAACTCTACAAACAAACCGATACCAACAACAAACGCGACAAAGGACTGTAAGCATTACCCTCGAATAGTCTACTGGGTCTTGTTAAATTTTGTTGCCTCCACTGTATATGGATTAATAAAATATGCTTAGGCCGCATTATGACGTTAAATGTGGAAGAATAGTGGGCAGATGACCTCGAATCGTGGCAATGTCCTGCTTAACTATGTCTTTGTCTATTTCTAGGGTAATAAGCTTAGCGACGTTGTCGCTCATTACCTTGCGTAAGTTACCAAGGAACTGAGGTTCAGCAACCACGATCAATTGGCTAAATTTTTGCGCATTATATTCAGCCTCAAGGTATCTACATATATCTCTAGCAAATTCTACCGCCTCATACTCTTTGGGCTCTGTTTTACCTCCCACAGCATGGTGACTAAACGTTGCACCACCAGCCTGACGTCCTGGTAGATCAGAGGTTAGCTTCTGTTCATGTTGTCTTGATTCGGGGTGGATCATGCTCTTAATCTCATTTAATGCAGATTTTGCTGTTTCGGCGTTAAATAGACGTGCATGAGCGCTATCTGCGACTAAAATCCAACTGCTCATGATTTATCTCCCATTAAGTTCATCATTAAGTTCATCATTAAGTTCATCATTAAGTTCATCATTAATAGATTGTCTTATTAAAAATAAGACAATCGAGTCACTTAATTATAGACAATATTCTTGTTAATTCTTTGGAATCGATTGCTATTATCTTGTATCTTTGAATTAACGTCTTTCTCAGCAGTAAAGTTTGCTGGTGCATATTTTGCCTATCTTTCAAAGACCACTACGGTGCACAAAATCCGTTGCAGCACTTGTTCGCTATCCTTTTTACGGTAGAACTCCATCTTAAAACCCTGCTGTTCAGTTTCTGATACCGTACAAATACACTGATATTGTTTGTCTCAATTAACGTGTAGATTAACGTGTAGGTAAATTTTTGTGAACAATCGTGTTTACGGTTCTCCAATACCTCCGCATTATCGGGTTATCATCACAGTAGGTTAGTTTACATAAATGGGAGATCTATCAAGATTATCATGTCATATATGAACAATTTACTTATCACCGCATAAACATAGCGTTCATTCACCAAGATGGTTGCCAGTAAAAAATTTATCCATTTTTGGCGATGTTCATAGTTAATATATAGGTGTAATTCTCCTGTCATATTATCAGCCCCCCAGAAATGCTTAAGTACAATACGCCAACACAGTGATAGTATGGTGTGTCATTTAAACTGACGATTGTTTATCTTGGTCTAACGATTATTTGTTACTGACAAGCAAATCAAGGTAACTAAAGACGAGACCAACAGTTAAATATTCAGCAAAAATTATGGCTGCTCATATTTTAGCTTTACTCGTATAATATCTAAATCGATATAAACAAAAGCTCCAGTCATCACCAACTAGCAGGCCTATTAATGTCAGCCGAACTACACGAAATTAAAAGCTTTATCGCTCAGTACGCCCCTTTTGATCAGCTTCCAGAACAAGTCATAATCGACATTGCGCAAAGTGTTGAGATTTCTTATTACCGTACCGATAGCATGATTATTAACTTTAATGACAAAATCAGTGAACTGTATATGATCCGCAGCGGGGTAGTAGAGTTATATCGCCGTAAAGGTGAACTGTACAATCGTCTAGATCAGGGACAGTTATTTGGCCAAATGGGCTTACTCACCAATAATAAAGTGCGTTTCCCAGCCAAAGCGGTAAAAGATACCTTGGTATACTGTATTCCAGAATCGGTATTCACTAACTTATGCGAGCTTTATGACGATTTTGCTGATTTTGTTGAAGTGGAAGATACTACCCGTTTAAAACAGGCGGTAAAAGGTAAAAGCGATGATGCTAATGCGCTGACCACTTCCAAAGTGAAAACATTATTGACGAGAGAAGCAGTCGTTATTTCCTGTAATAGCACTATTCAAGCGGCAGCTAAGATAATGGCCGAAGAAAATGTTTCTGCTGCATTAATAAATGATCCTGATATAGAAGACCCGCAGGATAGCAGTTTCGTTGGTATTATTACTGAACATGATCTCTGCGCTAACGTCATTGCAGCTGGGGTAAATGTTGATAATCCTATTTCACAAGTCATGTCGACCAATTTGATTTCACTGGATCATAACGCTTATATTTTTGAAGCAATGCTACTCATGCTGCGTTATAACATTCATCATCTACCTATTCTAAAAAATAAAAAGCCCATTGGTCTGATTGAAGTTGCAGATATTATCCGTTACGAATCGCAAAATAGTTTGTTATTTGTAAGCAGTATTTTTCAGCAGAAAAGTAGTGAGGATTTAGTGCTGCTTTCTGCACAGTTAAAAAACTGTTTTGTGCGCATGGTTAACGAAGATGCCAATTCACATATGGTCGGGCGGGCAATGTCTGAAATCGGTCGCAACTTTAAACAGCGTTTATTAGAACTTGCCGAAGAGATGTTCGGCCCCCCGCCGGTTCCCTACTGCTTTTTAGCATTGGGCTCGATGGCTCGTGATGAGCAACTGATGGTAACCGATCAAGATAATGCCATAATCCTTGATAATAGCTATCAAGTCGCGTTGCATGGTGCCTATTTTGAAAAGCTAGCCAATTTTGTTTGTGATGGTTTAGCTGCCTGCGGTTACAGTTACTGCACTGGTGATATTATGGCAAGCAACCCTGAGTTTCGCAAAACACGATCTCAGTGGGAAGATTGTTTCGGTGATTGGATAGATAATCCAAACCCTCAAGCTTTATTAAACTGCTCTATTTTCTTTGATCTTACGGGTGTCTATGGCCGAGTAAAATGGGCTGAGCAATTAAATGCATTTATCCTGCGCAAAACCAAGAAAAACAACCGATTTTTAGCCTGTTTGGCGCACAATGCCCTTAATCGTAAACCCCCTCTGGGATTTTTTAAAGATTTTGTGATGGAAAAAGATGGCCGCCATAATAACGCTATTAATTTAAAACGTCGTGGTACTGCACCATTGGCGGATCTGATCCGAGTGCATGCCTTGGCGATCGGCTCACAATCGCAAAACTCATTTCAACGCTTAGATGATATTATCGAAGCAGGTATTTTGCCTAAATCAAAAGGCGAAGATTTACAACATGCAATGGAGCTTATCTCTTTGGTACGTTTGCGTCATCAGTCATCCGATATAGAGTCTGGGATTGAGCCTGATAATAATATTGAACCGGAAAGTATGTCTGATTTTGAAAGACGCAATCTTAAAGATGCTTTTTTAGTGTTAAGCAATGCACAAAACTTTTTAAAATATCGCTATACTTCAAACAAACTTTAAAGGTTAACTCATGAACAATTTCAGTAACCAGGAGATTTTAAACTGGGCAGCCTTGCTAAAATTAAAAGCCAAAAACAGTAAAGATCCACGCTTGGCTGATTTTTATAATACCGGTACCTATAGCAATGAAACGCCGTTAAATGATATTGAGTTTGTCGCGCTTGATTTTGAAACGACAGGCTTAGATTCACAGAAAAACGGCATCATTAGCATTGGTTTGGTACCCTTTAATTTACAGCGTATTTTTTGCCGCAAAGCAAAAGAATGGTATCTCAATCCACAGGATAAATTACAAGAAAACTCAATTATTATTCATGGTATCACCCACTCGGATTTACAAGATGCACCGGATCTGTTGCGTATTTTAGAGCAGCTTTTAGCTGAACTGGCAGGAAAAGTGGTGGTGGTACATTATCGGCATATTGAGCGTGATTTTCTTGATCACACTTTACGCTTGTTGATTAATGAAGGTATTATCTTTCCGGTTATAGATACCATGCAGATTGAGGCTAATTTGCAACGGGTTAATACGTCGGGCTTGCTTAATTTCTTTAAAAGAAAACGCCCAGAGTCCATTCGTCTTGCTAATAGTCGTGATCGCTACAACTTACCCGCTTACGCGCCTCACGATGCTTTAACCGATGCGATTGCCACCGCAGAATTACTGCAGGCTCAAATTAAATATCATTTTAGTCCCGACACTGCGATTAAAAAATTGTGGTTATAACGTCTCTGTGATGAGAGCACATTACTAGACAAAAAAAAGCCGATGAATCAATCATCGGCTTTTTTGTGCGTGTAAAAACTAGCTTTTATTATGCTTTTCAGTACGCATACCCATCAACAAACTGACACACATTACCAATAAAATAATGGTAAAGGGTAAGGCCGTCGAAATGGCACCCGCTTGTAATGCCTCAATAGCCTCAGTACCACCAACCCACAGTAGCACAGCGGCAATAGCACCTTCGATTGTAGCCCAAAAAATACGTTGTGGAACCGGCGCATCAATTTTACCACCAGCAGTAATACTGTCTATTACCAACGACCCGGAATCGGAAGAGGTAATAAAGAAAACCAGTACCAGTAGCACAGCTATCATTGATAAAATATTACCTAATGGCAGCGCATCAAACATCTGGAACATCGCAAGCGGAACGTCCGTTAACCCTTCACTGCCTAATATGCCGACTTCATTAACAACTTGGTCAATAGCAACACCACCAAAGACAGACATCCATAAGATAGTCACTGATGTTGGTATAATCAATACTGCGGTAAGAAATTCACGTACCGTACGGCCGCGCGAAATACGAGCAATAAACATACCCACAAATGGAGACCATGAAATCCACCATGCCCAATAGAAGACGGTCCAGCCGTGCATCCAAGCTTCATCTTCACGACCTACTGGATTACTCAAGGGGATAATATTCTTAACATAACCCATTATGGTTGTGGGAATAGTACCCATAGAAACTGCAGCGGTCACAAGCGCAACAAAAATAACTAAAACAGCAGCAAGTAACATATTAACGTTACTGATTACTTTAACACCACCTTCAAGGCCGCGTACCACAGAGACAACCGCCAGCATAGTCACTACGACAATAATAATGATTTGCAAGGAGAGGTCACCGTCAATGCCAAACACGTGCTGGAAACCACCCGCAGCTTGTTGGGCACCTAAACCAAGTGATGTTGCCAGACCAAATAATGTGGCTATCACAGCTATAATATCAATGACATGTCCAGGCCAACCCCAGGTGCGGTCGCCTAATATCGGGTAAAAAGCAGACCGTATGGAAAGCGGTAAGCCTTTGTTGTAAGCAAAGAAAGATAACGATAAGGCGACTACGCCATAAACCGCCCAAGGGTGTAATCCCCAGTGGAACATAGTAGCACCCAGTGCAAGCTCTGCTGCTGCTGGGGTATTGGCGACGACATTGAGTGGTGTCTCATACCAGCCCGTGTAATACGCTACAGGCTCAGCAACCCCCCAAAACATCAAACCAATGCCCATACCTGCAGCAAAAAGCATCGCTATCCAGGAAAGTCTTGAATGATCGGCTTTTGCGCCGTCACCACCTAGGCGAATTTTACCAAAAGGTGAGACAATTAATCCCAGACAGAAGATCACAAAAATATTCATAGACCACATAAAGAGGCCGTCAAATGCACCTATAATCTGCCATTTTATACCGTCTAAAAATTCTTTTGATGTTGCTGGGTCGATAATTAAAATAGCAATTAAAAAAATAGCGATTAAGCCTGCACTCGTTCCAAATACAGGGTTATGTATATCAAAACCCCATTTTTGAATGTTATCTTGCCCGACAGTATAATCGGTATTATCTATACTGTATTTATCCTGATTTTTCTTCATAAATCCTCGATTAGAGCGGCCTTGCGCTTTTAATTTAGCTTTCGATTTAACAGTCGATTGAATATTGTGGACGGATGTTAACAAAATCAGCTGCTAATTTCAGGCTTATTTCAAAATAAAAAATAAACAGGCATCTATATTTCTTATCATTATAAGTGAAGAAAGGGAGCCAAATTAAATTAACCAATCGCTCATATTCACCCATTGCGTCGACAGCAAACAATGCCAGCCAGAGTTTTAACCCTGAATGTCTGGCTAATAAAATTATCCTTCAAAGCATTAAAGGCATTGGTAATATCACCGCGGTATCCATCATGAGTAACTTGTCAGCATTAGGTTAAATCAATAATAAAGAAGCCAGCGCACCAAACCTCAGTGTAAGTATAGCTATCACCCACTTAAAGTCTTCATTTTAAATTCAGTAAAGTGTATGAGTCTTTCAATTCAGCATAACGCCATCGGTTTCTGCCTTGATTGGGCTTTATTTTGCTTTGCCCACGCTGACATTCTGAAACGGATTTTATTCGCTGTCATTAATTAACTCACACCTCTTAACAAACAGAAACACGGCTTGTTAGATACTCGTTGTCACTTTTACAGCGTCTGCACTTTTTCGATGCTGCGGTTTCAATAAAGTGACGTGTTCGCTGTGCAAGTTGTTAGCTATAGCGGCATGCCCAACGTCATTGGCTATTTATGTTATCAACTCATGCTGCGCTGCAGATCGACCATCGACTGCTGCCCTACTGTTATTAACCCGCTTTGAGGACGATTGAGATCCACAACGAGCGCCACAAGCACTGCAAAAGCCAGTACCAAAGGGATCATTGCCACCAATCTTCGCTTACCAGTAAGCCCAACCTCAGCACCCATAGTTATCATTGTGAGTGCGATGATGCCTATGAGCGCCGTCCAGACACTGCTGGGAATTCGATTGCGCAGCAGTCAATCGTTTTTCGTGCATATCAAATATGTCACTGATGGATTGGTTCATTAGTGAGGAGTTTGTATTGGGCGCTCTTTCGCTGCTGCTGACACCAGTGCCCACAGGTGGTCATAGATCTCAACGGATCCTGCCATGGCCGTGTCTAGGGCGCTGCCACTTGCGGCCTTTAGGAGAATGTCGACATATTCTCGCAACAGGTGTTTCACTTTTATTGCGTATTGCTTATCAAGCAAGTCAGCTCGCAGGTATGCCGTGCCAATTGAATTCGCTTCTTCGAGAACATTCTGTTTTCTAAGATCGTGCTGATGAGAAGCGATAAAAAATGTGAAGGCGAGGACAAAAAATCGAGCATGGCTAACAACCCCCCACCATTGAACCTAACGAGCTCGGAGCCTCCTTGTCTTGACTCGTTCGCGCATGTACCCCGAACTGATAGCCCACTTCGTTGAAAACCAACATGAGTATCGAGACACCAACATAGCCGCCAGCGATAGGAAAGGAGTCAAACAGGTTTAGATTCATTTAGTCCCCTGTGTAATTTGTTAGCTAACCAATGTTATGGACTCCCCTGACCAAATGGCACTATGTGCCATATTACAAGTGCAAACATTCAATCAAAGAGAGTCCGGACATTGTTAATTAAAGCCGTTGGTATCGATTTAGCAAATTAGTTTTTAGTCTTCACGGTGTGGACAAACACGGCAACAGCAAACTAAATAAAAAACAATCTATAAACAGATCTCCATCGCATCGTTATAAGTTAATAAAGGGAGTCAAATTAGAGTCGCCACAGGCTTATATTCATCCACAGCTGTGATGGTGAATATTCTGCAGGTAGGATATTAGATTTTATCTGATCGGGGCTAGTGTTTTATGCCTTCAACTACTCAATCCGTTTATTAACAATTCATCGCTTTATAAACAACAATATATTGTCTGACTTAACCCCGACAAAGATCGCCACAAATACCAACAATAATTATCGCGGCCCCTTTTTTTATTCCCCTCCAATGGCTTTGGTCATAAAATGATTTTGCACCTCATTGTTGACTATTTATTAATCTTAATAAGACACCATTCCTTGATGTAATTCCGCACGGGATCATACATTGTGGAATTAATGTTCTATTTTCTTTGTCCGTTTTTGCTATTATTCATCAATAGATGAATTAATGGAGTTTGAGATGGCAGATAAACCGGGAAGACCCAAAGGGGAGACCCAAACTCGCGCTGCACTCATCGACGCGGCACAAGGATGTTTTCTTCACAACAGCTATGATCGAGTGTCTATTCGCGAACTGGCTCGGCGTGCTGGTGTCGATGCCGCGATGATCCGTTACTACTTTGATTCCAAAGCAGGTTTATTTGAAACCATGGTGAGAGAAACGATTGCCCCCGTGGCCATTGTGTTTAAACATGATGTAAAAAATCAAAAAGACTCTCCAGAAGCACTAATGCGGGCTTATTATCGAATGATGGAAAGAACCCCTGCACTGCCTAGATTAATTTTCCAATCATTGAATCAACAGGATAGTGATGAAGCGTTCACCATTGTATCGAATGTAATTCATGAGATGATCGGTTATGCCGGAGACTGGATTAAGGAATTATCCGATCAACAAAAACTCAATCCACAGCTCGATCCCAAATGGGTACGTTTAAGTTTTATCAGCTTAATGGTCTTTCCACTGATTGCGCCCAAAGTATTACTCAAAGAATTGGATTTACCCCTTAGCGAGTCCATGTTAGACCAACTGCTTGCACACAATATGCTGGTGATGAATCAAGGATTATTCCGAGACTCATCGATACGAGCTTCAGGATCAGGAGTTTAATGATGAAACGTCTGCTATTTTGGTTACCTATTATGCTTCTATTCGCAGGTTGTTCTGGGGAAGAAGGTAATCGCGCAATGGGGTTAGTTGAACGAGACAGAATGATGCTTTCTGCACCTGTTGCGGAACAGATCCGCTCGGTTTTGGTTGAAGAGGGACAAAAAGTGAACGCTGGAGACTTGTTGCTACAACTTGATCCCCGTCATGCGCAATGGCTGATTGACCAGCGACAAGCAACCCTCGTCCAAGCACAAGCAAAGCTAAATCAACTGCAAACGGGCACTCGTTTAGAGCAGCTTGCTGCGGCCTATGCCGCGATGCTTGCAGTGCAAGCACAAGCGCAAGATGCAGACAAAAACTATCTGCGTATGAAAGATCTTTGGTTTAAAAAAATAGTGGCAAAAGCCGATTTTGATTCTGCCAAAGCAGTAAGAGATCAAACGGCAGCCCAATTGACTCAAGCTAAGCAGCAATGGTTAGAGCTTAAAAATGGTACCCGCAGCGAAGAAGTAGCGCAGGCGCAAGCGCAAGCTGACATAGCACAAGCTTCATTAGCCGATGCACAACAATCTTTAGCCGAATTAAGCATACGAGCACCCAAAGCGGGAGTGGTAGATGTTTTACCTTGGAAGCTTGGCGACCGCGTCGCGGCCAACATTCAATTAGTGACACTGCTTGCCAGTGACCGACTTTATGCGCGGGTGTATTTGCCTGCCACTGCTCTGGGTAAAATTAGCCAAGGAGACACAGTAGCGGTATGGATTGATGGTCAAGAACAACCTGTCATGGGAACCGTGCGTAACATTCGAAGTACTCCAGCTTTTACGCCCTACTTCGCACTGAACGAGCGAGATCGTGCCCGGTTAATGTATTTAACTGAGATTGACTTACCGAGCGATCAAAACTTACCCATAGGGATTGGTGTCGAGGTTCGATTACCATGAAACAACCCGCATATGTGATCGAAACACAAGGATTAACCCGTCGATTTGGTGATTTAGTCGCGGTAGATCAACTGGATTTACAGGTTACGAAAGGCAGTATTTATGGCTTTCTTGGTCCCAATGGCTGTGGTAAGTCAACACTCATACGGATGTTAACTGGGTTATTAACACCCAGTGCTGGCAAGGCCACTATTTTAGGCTTACCACTGCAAGGTAATGAAGAGTCGCTCAAAAGCCGAATTGGCTATATGACGCAGAAATTTTCCTTGTATGACAATTTAACGGTATTGGAAAATATGCGCTTCGTTGCGGCCATCTATAGTGTTAAAGATAAAACCCGCGTGGCAAGCTTATTGGAACAATATGGCCTCGAGCCGCAACAAAAGCAGTTAGCCGGCACCATGAGCGGTGGACAAAAACAACGCTTGGCGCTGGCGTGCGCCACCATGCACCGCCCTGAACTGCTGTTTCTTGATGAACCTACTTCTGCTGTCGACCCGCAAAATCGACGGGACTTTTGGGAGCACCTGTTTGATCTTAGTGACAGTGGCACAACGATTTTGGTGTCGACGCACTATATGGATGAGGCAGAGCGCTGTCATCAATTGGCCATTTTAGAAAATGGCATCAAACGGGCAAATGGAACCCCGCGTGAGTTAATGCAATCAATGGGGGCCACGGTTATCGAAGTCAGTGGCGATAATATAAGGGAGTTAAAACAAAAACTAACTGCTGTGGACGCGGTTATTTCAGCATCCCAATCTGGTACTCGCTTAAGAGTACTGGTCAATGAGTCTATAACGGAGCCTTTGCAGTTTCTGAGCACTGTTTGTGATCAACATCAGCTTGAAATCGTTCGTCCGAGTCTTGAAGATGTATTTGTCACCAGTACCGGAGGTCGACATGTGGGGTAGATTAGTTGCCATTGTCTTCAAAGAAATGAAACAGCTGTCTCGAGATCGGATGACATTTGGCATGATTGTGATGATCCCATTACTGCAATTAATGTTATTTGGTTATGCCATCAATACCGATATTCGCCATGTGCCCGCTGGCATTATCGACATGAGTCAAACCACCTATAGCCGGGCAATCAAACAGACCGTAATTGCTACGCAAGCAGTTGACTTTAAACATCAATATTACTCTATCGATCAAGCTGAAAAAGCCATTACTAATGGCGAAGTCAAAGCCGTGCTTTATTTACCCGTCGATTTGCCTCAACGACTGTTAATTCACCCTGCATTTGATCCAAAACAGGGATCATCACAAATTACTCGACCCGTTGGACAATGGCTATTGGACGGTTCCGATACCATGGTTGCCGCAACAATCCGATCACTAAGAAAACTACCACTGGATGAAGTGGCTAACCGCTCAATCACAATGAGTGTACCGACATTTGAAGTGGTTGAATACTTTAATCCAGAGCAGCGCTCAGTGGTCAATATTGTGCCCGGTTTACTGGCGGTGATCCTAACGATGACGATGATTATGTTCACCTCTGCGGCGATTGTTCGTGAGCAAGAGCTGGGGAATATGGAGTTTTTAATTGTAACGCCGGTTCGCCCACTGGAACTTATGCTGGGTAAAATCATTCCGTATATCTTGGTTGGACTCATCCAAGTGGCGATTATTCTCAGTGCTGGACACTGGATATTTTCAGTACCGGTCCGCGGCGGCTTAGATTCGTTACTACTCGCTTCTTTCTTGTTTATCTGCGCCAGTTTAGCATTGGGCTTGGTCATTAGTACCATTGCGAAAACCCAGCTTCAAGCGATGCAGTTAACCATTTTTGTGCTGATGCCATCAATTTTGTTATCTGGATTTATGTTCCCTTATGAAGCTATGCCCATTGGAGCCCAATGGGTAGCGGAAGCTCTGCCTGCAACCCATTTTATTCGTATGGTGCGAGGCATTGTGCTTAGAGAAGCCGAAGTTATGTCATTAGGCCAGGATGCACTTTGGTTACTCGGCTTTACCTGTATTGGGGTGTTGCTCGCGGCCAAGCGTTTTAATAAACATTTATAAACGGCTTAAAGAAGCGGTGAGTGGTGAAACAACTAGGGAGTGTTTATCTTTGGGGCTCACATGTTGTTAAAATAAACCAAGGCTAATCGTGCTTCAAGGGTGACGCCGAGTCATTTTAAGCTAATAGCTTGTAATAATGCCCCCTTGCTTAGAAATAAGTACAACCATTTAGCTGCATTTTTCGGGCGGAATGAGCCTGTAAATAATGTTTTGGATTGGTGCTGCGTTATAGATTGTTGATGTAGAAAAACCATACTTCATAGGCTCTGCCTTAGATAAAATGGCCACACATTGCTGCAAAATACTGCAAAATGCATCTCGAAAGATCAATAGCTCATAGTCTCTTGGCAAGTACGTCTTCAGCAGCTGTTATTAAACCTTTATCTTAACGACTGACTATCACATAAGACGTTAACACGGCTAAACGTCTTAGCAAGTAGGTCTTCAACCGAGTCAAACTCATTGACAGTAGAAAGTAGAAAGTAAAGACCCGCCCCTGACGAAACTGTTATGATGCAGCAACTTTATGACAGTCATTTTCTGGAGCGCCCTTGACACTAAATCAAATTAAACAAGCAATATACGCCCTTTATTTAACCAATAAGTTCGGTATTAAGCTAAAAGGTGATCACACACCCGATGACATGACGAGAATTCGGTTGGAGTATGCAGAAACGCTATTATCACGCTTAAATATTAGTGTAGAGGTTGAAGGCATTGAGAAGGTTAATCAAGGTGGTCAATATCTTATCGTGTCGAATCATCGAAGTATTATCGATCCATTAATTGTCGAGATTGCTCTAAAGCATAAGGGAATTAACAGTTTATGGATTGCGAAAAAAGAACTTTATAATTCGTTTTTCTTTGGTATGTTTACCAGAAATGCTGGCACAGTATTGCTAGATAGAGAATCAAGTACAATGAGTTCGTTTTTTACTGACATTAAAAACAAGGTTTCCAAAGGTTATTCTATTAGTGTGTTCGCTGAAGGTACGCGTAATAAGAGTGATGAAACATTGACTGAGTTTAAAGAAGGCGCTCAAATCATCGCGATGAAAAATAGATTGCCGATATTACCAGTATTTATAAAAACCAATGCCAATGAAGTCTTGGGTGAGTCGGTGAAAAATAATACTAAAGATTTAAAAATCATCATCAATATTGGTGACATGATTGATTATAAAGATCGTTCTAAAACACTGCAAGACTCGTATAAGTCGCGGTTTAATCTCCTCTAGCCGTTATGACGTTGACTGTACCCTCTCAGCACACACCAATCTATTAAAGTGGTGAAGTTAACAAGCTCAGCGCCTTTGTAACTCAACCGAAAATAGATCGCATACGGTGGCTTACCTTCGCGCAGAACGAGGAATCGTATTTTATTTGGTCATCACGGTGCAATTTATTAAGCTATTGAAACTAAAAAGTAAATATGAAAATTGTTATTCGGCATGATTAAAATGAGCAAGGCCTGATGAACGGATCATTGTAATGGCTAGCATTAATGGCTCACTCATTTAGCGTTTAATGCTCAGTATTTTTAAGCCACAATCACCCCGCTTTGCGACTTAAAAAAGATGCTCATGATCAAAAAAAGGCGAACACAAAGACTTGACCTTCAGCCATAGGCTGACCACTTGCGCTACAGTATCAAGAAGGGAGCCCTTCGGCGGGTCTTCGACCTTGCTACTTTCGCAGGTAAACCTTGAGCAACAACAAGATCAACATCGATATTCTTCAAATTGTGAACCCGCCCCCTCACCTGAATGTAATGGTCAAGATCACAGAGAACATTGTTAATTTTGTTTCGAGCGATTGTTGTGTTTTTTGCTATGACCATAAAACTGTTGCACCAGTTGTGTCGCGCCTTTCAAGTTCTGATCTACTTTGGCGGCGTCCGTCAATGCATGGGTTGGTTTAATTGGGTCTTAACGCACCATAAAAAATAATCTGCAATGCTCTGCAGCGTTGTCCTCGATTAGTTGATGACCCATTGACTGATCTTAGATTGGGTCAGTACAACATCTTCAGGCAGACTGGTCATACTAATGCCGCGACCTCGAGATATGTTTTCACTGAACGACAATTAGGTTAACACCAGCAACTGCGTGCAAAAAATGGTCCGCTGGCTTTGAATTTGCCTGCTTCTCGACATAAATAGTGTTCTTTTCTTTAATGGCTTTCAATCCATTGGGTAGTTCTAAAAAATGAGGCATTATCACTCTCTCTAATTGTACTTCCAATTATACTTACTATATTGTTCTGACCAACGAAAGCGGTTCCTAGCAATGAATACGGCAAAGAAAAATCTTGCACTTTTAGTCTACCCGTTAAAAAAAGCCGTAGACACAAACCTAATCCATCAAAAATGAAATATTTACAACCACAGCAGTTTATAAAATTTTATTAAAGAGAAATTTAATTAAACTTTAGATTATAAACATCCTGAACCCTTTTTTATTTTACTTCTTGAAGTGCTTTTTTAGTAATCGGTAATATAAAGTGTTCGAGTACAACTCACTCCACAAAATTAAACCTCGATGTTTTATTAGTGATTTATTATATAAACCACTCCATAGAAATATTAGTTCTTTTTACGTTTATTTTATCGTAAAAAATTGATAATAGTCTAGCCACGACATCGATTTCCGCTCTATAAT
Organism: Shewanella sp. S1-49-MNA-CIBAN-0167; assembly: GCF_040310145.1. Taxonomy (NCBI): domain Bacteria; kingdom Pseudomonadati; phylum Pseudomonadota; class Gammaproteobacteria; order Alteromonadales; family Shewanellaceae; genus Shewanella; species Shewanella sp. S1-49-MNA-CIBAN-0167. The sequence goes on from NZ_JBEOPO010000034.1 coordinate 57,021, forward strand.
TCAATTTAAATAATAATATTAAAACCTTTAAAAACAGCCATATATAGTGATTTTCATATATTTTTAGAGTAAATACACTAATTTGTGATTTAGATTATTGAAAATCGTTGATTATAGGAGTAAGTTACTCGCCACTTGATGGTTATTGTTGATACTTGAGATTAGTAATTTTTCACCATCTCAAAAAAATGTACCATTGCTTTTTTGCTATAAATACTGCTCGACGTTATTCGAGTTAAGCGATTTTATGCAACTGCAGATAGTATCGATTTAATAAGAGAGATATTTAGCTTGCTAATGTTAAGGCCAATTAAATTTCCAGTTAATAAACCGAATGACGTTAAGTAGAAAACAACTCTGATTATTTTTAAATTATAAGGAAGTGAAATACTATGGGTTTTTTATATAATATGCCAAATATTGAAGGTTGGGGGATCGCGATTGCGGTTCTCTTTGTAATGGTCTAATGAAACTGTAGAGATTTATAGCTTAAAATAAGCAAAATCTTAAAGGTATTTATTATGATTAGAAAAACTAAAATCACTGTCAGCCCTCTTCAAAAATTAGAATATGCCAAGCTGATGGTCGAACAGGGTTACACGAACAAGCAAATTGAAGATATGTCAGGTGCAGGTAAATCTGCGGTGTCTAGATGGAAAGTGCAGTACCAGGCTGAATTAGCCGGTAAAACACCGAAAAATGTCAAAGCATTAACTGAAGAACAACGAAGAATACAGCTTCTAGAAGCACAACTAAAACAAGCCATGAGGGATAATGATATCTTAAAAAAGGCTGCAGCTTTCTTCATTCGAGACAATCAAAACTT
>NZ_JBEOPO010000035.1:0-51777 GCF_040310145.1 Shewanella sp. S1-49-MNA-CIBAN-0167
TAAAAATCGACGGTAAATGGTATTCCATAAGCCAAAATATTCAGGTAAATCTCGCCAAGGGCAGCCAACACGCAATCGGTAAAGGATACCTTCCATCGTAAATCGATGCTCTTGCTTGTTATAAACTCTATCATCAAGCAGAATAGCTTTTAGCTTCGACCACATCTCATCAGTGAGCATTAATCGGGGCATGGTAATCTCGTTGTATTTGTTTTTGGCGAAGTGAATTATACGAGATTACCTTCTTCGCACAAAATTCAAACAAAGATCAACAGCCCCTAGTAAACGTGACAATAAAACCGTGATTTTAAGGTCAGTTTCATTTAGGCTGACTATATTAATGAACAATCGTTCAACTTGTTAATGTCAGTATCACTGACAACAACAGTGAGATGAAGACTCGATAAATTCTTTTCAACCAACATTACATTGTCAGAGGTTTTATGAAAATCCGTATTTTATTATCGCTTGCCACTGCTTTTTTTATGCTTAATGCCAGTAGCGCTTTTGCTAAAGATCCAGCAAATACTGCGGTGCAACCCCCATTAACTAAGCCTAAAGTGATTATTTTTGATGTTAATGAAACCTTGTTAGATCTTGAAAATATGCGCGCCTCTGTGGGTAAAGCACTTAATGGCCGTGAAGATTTACTGCCATTATGGTTCTCAACCATGCTGCACCATTCTTTGGTTGTTTCAGCGACAGGTGATTACCAAACGTTTGGCAGTATTGGCGTTGCGTCACTGCAAATGGTCGCCGAAATCAACGGCATTGCCATCACACCAGAACAAGCTAAAACCGCCATTCTAACGCCACTACGTTCATTACCTGCCCACCCAGATGTTGCCGAAGGCTTAGCTAAATTGAAGGCCCAAGGCTACAAACTAGTCACCTTAACTAACTCATCATTAGAAGGCGTAACCTTACAGCTTAAAAACGCTCATTTAAGCCAGTATTTTGATGCCAACTTAAGCATAGAATCTGTTGGGGTATTTAAGCCGTATTTAAAAACTTACCAATGGGCCATTAAAGATTTAGGCGTTAATGCAGATGAAGCGTTAATGGTTGCTGCACACGGCTGGGATATTGCCGGTGCAGATAAAGCCGGCTTACAAACCGCCTTTATTCGTCGCCAAGGTAAAGTGTTGTTCCCACTAGCCGCACAACCAGACTACAAGGTACTGGATGTTAACGAACTCGCCAGCACCCTAGCTAAGGTTAAATAGCCTTAACGACTATCGCCCAGCATTGGCTGGGCGATAGAGTTGAACAGAATTAGGTTAGCGTTTAAGGATTTGCAGGCGCTTGTTTAGGCAAGTAAATATCCAGTTCTGTTTCTTTAGCTAATTTACACTCTTTGATATTTTTCATACCGGTTTGGTTATCTACTGTTTTCAAAGCAGCACCACCAACAAAAACACCCATCTTAATATATTGCTCTACAAAATAGAGCTGACCAGACTCTACTGGTAACTCAATATTATTCTCACTAAACTCAGACTCTGTCGCAAGAGCATAACTACCCGGTGCTAATTCTTTATAAAAGTAGACTTTATTTGCAGTCTCACCGATTAGCTTACCACCTATATATACGTTCTTTTTAAGTGCTTGGCCGACAAAACTGTTCCGATAAATATATAAACCAGCATTACCATTTTGCGGCTTCTGAAACTGCTTTAAGGCATTATCTTGCTCAGAAGAAGCCATTGGAACTGACGCACAGCCAGAGAAAAATGTCACAGCGATAAGAGATAGAACTAAATAGATTTTTTTCATTATTATTTACTCTGATAATTATAATTGAACAATATAAGCCCATCGAAACAGACTATTTACTCAAGTAATAAGACGGGTAAAAAGGTAGGTAGTGAGACAATAGCCATCCTGACTTTAGTTTGCTCTGTCCTTGAGTTTAATAGAGCAGTCTTAGAGGTGTAATGTAGATCAAACCACTTTGTCATACAATAGCTGCATGAACGTAATTTAAATGTTGTGCTCTAATTACAATTTTACGTCTACATCTGAAAAAATACAGTCACATATAGAATTTCCTCCCTCACGCCCCTTGCCATTAACCATTATTTAACATTTAATAAGTGCTGATTAAATGGTCGCATGAAAAGAGATAATAAGATGAAAAAAGGGTATTTAGTGCTATCGGTTGCATTAGGTTTTGCAGGGTTAAGCGCCAGCAGCATGGCACAGACAACCTTGGTACATCACGTTAATGGCTACACACTGGTTAATGGAAAATTACAGACCTTTAATGCGATCCAATTTACCGATGATAAAATTGATCGACTATTTACCTTAAACCAAACCTTACCTACAGCGACAGATATCACCTCAATTGATGGCCAAGGTAAAACCTTACTCCCAGGCTTAATCGATGCCCACGGTCATGTGCTGGGTTACGGATTAAGTTTATTAACCGCCGATTTAACCAATACCAGTAGCGAGCAAGATGCCGTTGCACGCGCACAAGCATTCAACAGCAAAAATCCAACTGATGGCTGGTTAATGGGCCGCGGCTGGAACCAAGAATTATGGGATAGTAAGCAGTTTCCGACTAAAGAAAGCCTAGATAAAGCCTTTAGCGCTAATCCAGTGTCATTTGGCAGAGTCGATGGTCATGCTATTTGGGTTAACAGCAAGGCGTTAGCACTCGCGGGCATTTCGTCAACCACAGTGGCACCAGAAGGCGGTGAAATTGTTAAAGACGACCAAGGTAATCCTACTGGTGTGCTTATCGATAATGCGATGAGCTTAGTGTTTAACGTCATCCCTGAACTTAACCCGCAACAACTTGAATCGACTTTAATCCTAGCGATGGACAGTTTGGCGTCATATGGACTCACCAGCGTTCACGACGCTGGGATCAGCATTAACAACATCAACGCCTATCAGCAATTAGCCGCAAAAAAGGCCATGAGCTTGCGCGTCAATGGCATGTTGTCGGTAGAAGCCCCCCGCTTTGATAGCATATTAAAACAAGGTTTTATCACCACGGCTGACGACATGTTTAAAGTCGATAGCGTAAAAATCTCTGCCGACGGCGCGCTTGGCAGCCGCGGCGCCGCATTGATAAAAGAATACTCAGATCAGCCAGGCCATAACGGTCTACTGCTTTATTCAGACGAGCAATTAGGTAAACTTATTTTACAGTCGATGAAAGCCGGATTTCAGGTCAACACCCACGCCATTGGCGACAACGCCAACCAAGTGGTACTCGATAAATACCAAACCGCCATTGCAGCAACAGACTCAAAAGCATTGCGTCACCGCATTGAACACGCACAAGTTCTCGATTTAGCCGATATACCGCGTTTTTCTAAACTTGGGGTGATTGCCTCTATTCAAGCAACCCATGCCACCAGCGATAAGAACATGGCTGAAAACCGCTTAGGCAAAGCCCGCCTAGCCGGAGCTTATGCGTGGCGCAAACTGTTAAACGCCAACGCCGTCATCGCCAATGGTTCCGACTTCCCCATCGAATCTCCCAATCCATTTTTCGGTTTGCATGCCTCCGTAACTCGCCAAGATCATATAAACAAACCACTGGGCGGCTGGCTCGCCACTGAAAAACTCTCACGCATTGAAGCATTCAAAAGCTTCACCATCGACGCCGCCTACGCAGGCCATCAAGAGAAGCTCTTAGGCACATTAGAACCCGGCAAAAAAGCAGACTTTATTTTGGTCGAAGATGATTACTTTGCAATAAACCCACAAAAAATCTGGCAAAACAAAGTCATCGCCACCTGGGTTGATGGACGCAAAGTGTTTGCAAAAGAGTAAACAATGTTGAGCATGGCTTATTGGTAAGCAAGATAAGTGCAATGAGTCTTGAACACCTTATTAGCCCGTGTGCCAAAGTGACACCCAGATTGATTTTTGAACAATTTAAGTTCACAATACTCATGTGACATTTTGGCACAACTGGAGATTACATTATGACGACGACTTTACCTCGCATCACCGCTAGAGTTGATGTCGACACCCAAGATTTACTGGCTAAGGCAGCAGCGATCGCTGGCATGTCGAGCATTAACTCATTTGTTCTGAGTGCGGCAATCGAAAAAGCCAAACAAGTGATAGAACGTGAACAAACGCTAAAACTTAATCAAACAGATGCAATCTTGCTTATGGAAGCGCTAGACAGTCCTGCAACACCAAACTCAAAACTCAACGAGGCTGCTGAACGTTACGAAAGCAAAACCCAATCATGAATACGGTACTGCTTGATAAAGCTAAACACGATAGAAACCGATTTAACTGTGGTATTGAAGCGCTTAATAACTACCTGAAAGTCATGGCGAGTCAGCAAGCCAAGAAAGACAACAGCAGAACTTTCGTTTTAGAAGATGATAACGATAACTCGCATATCATCGGCTTTTATACATTAACAATGACGACGATTGACTTGAAGGCTTTGCCGAATAAGCTACACAACAAGTATCAATCATCCACCTCTGGCGGCCTTATAGCCCGCTTAGCAATTGATGAGCGCTATAAAGGCCAAGGCTTTGGCGAGTGGTTACTTATTGATGCACTCCGAAAACTGTTAGCAGCGAGTGATAGCGTAGCATTCCCAGTGGTCATTGTTGACGCCAAAGTTGACGCAAAAGATGGCGCAAAACACTTCTATGAACGCTATGGATTTCAGGCCTTTCAAGACGCAGAAAACAAACTGTTCATCATAATTGCAGATGTAAGAGCAAGCTTAAACTAGTTAACCACAAGCCTTTGACATACTCACCGTAATTCGTCGAACTTACTTGGTATTGGTTTAGCTTAATTTGAATCGTCACTTCATTGTCACTAATTGCCTGCCGCAGGCTACGTGCAGATGATTAAGCGAGACGCCGCAAGCACATCCATGTGGGCTTAGCCAAAACATCCATGTTTTGGATACTCGCTGACTCATCTGCACCTGTGATTCTACTCTCTTCGATTTAACTTCATGGTTGTCTAACGGCAAGACGAAGCTCACCTTTTGACTAGCAGGAGGCTCATATATGTTAAATGGCTTGCCTGCGCACCCTTGCAATCTCATCCTTATTGCTTAGTTGTCTAATAAGAAATTCTGCCCATCGACGTGAATATAAGTAACCGTCAAAACCTTCAGAATAAGCTGCATATTCTCCTTTGAAGGTGATTACCATTTCACGAGGTCTCGCATTATAATACTTCCAACATTTAGTATGTAACGTAGGATTAAAGTCTTTTATTTTCTCTTTAACGATAGTAACAACTTTGCCTGGTTTTAACTTAAATGGAGACTCTATACCTTTAATAAAAGCTACGCCTCGCTCATAGTTTTCCATTTCATTATCATTGAGTTTATTAACGTTAATAAACTCAATAGCTAAGTCAGCTGATTTTGCATGATTTCCGAGCTTGGGGACTAAAAAAGCCCTTATTCTATATTTCTGGCTTTCCAATACGTCATCAGATAAATCGTTTTTATATGTTTCCATGTACTCACGCACAACACGGTAATTTTCGGTTTGAAATTGTTTTAAAGCATCGAGTTGAGCTTGTTCTGAAGTTCGGGTTAATTGCATAGCAATCGCTAACCTAGCCATTAATGCATGACTATCACCAAACTCTTCAACTAGAAGATTCTCAAAATTATTAAGTGCAGATTGGCATTCACCGCTAGTTGCGAGATCAACTGCTGGTAAACTTCTATGTTCAATCTTATTTCTGAGTCCAATAAGAAAATTTAAATTTTTGGTTTCAGGGTTATCCTCGCCACGCCAATATTCGTTACAGCAACGATACAACTCCCATGCTTTTTCTTCACCATCAATTATTATTGGATTTCCTTCTTCATCAAGATGAAAATAATTTTGTTCTTTTTTCTCAAAAATAGCATGAAACAAAGCTGTGTAAGCAATGACGATATTAACTATAAAGCCATATGTTTTAAATTCCGTATAAGGATTGTTGTACGTCGATACAGCCAGTAAAGCGAACTCTCTAGCTTTGTGAAGCAAAATACTTTTTGGCGAAAGGTTGTTTGGATCTTGCAAATTTTGTGAATGTATAAGACTAAATTCAGCCTTGCTTAAATAGATGAGCCCCGTAGAAGTATATTGGCTACCGTCTCTTTGAACGAATTGGTGCCATCTTTTAGTTGGATATGTTTGACAACTACTTATTGCCCAGCCTGATGCCTCTGCCAATTCAGTCATTGTGAAAGCTTCTCCAGCTTTCTCCTTAGCGAGCATAAACTCAAATGCTAGCTCTACTCTTTGATTCCGATTCAACGCAATACTCCATGAGTTATTTTAAAGCTGATTAATTAATTTCATCCTACATTTGCTATCTCTTTGGTGTAAAGCAATTAAATCTATTCACGTTGCCTTTACATGTAGACTGCTTAAGACAACCGACAAAATAATGCGTGAGCAGACTTAAACCATCAGGATTCAATCACATTGAGGGCGTTGAAGAAAATGACGTGAGCTGGCCATGGACGGCCAGCTAGCTTTCGAGGGGAAGGGACGCCCCATCGGAAGCGTTAGCATTTTCGAATAAGGCCGAAGCAGGATTCAAATGAAGTTAAAAGCTGGATCAATTTCCGTCGCGACCTTTTCGCTGTTTGAAAATGTTGCCGGAACGGCAGGGGTGATCCAAGAGGGGATTGCTGTTGATCCCCTTTTGGCCAGTGCAGGGTGGAACCTTGCGATCTTAATTCAAACGAAGTTTGAAAAAGCTGGTGTGGGCGAAGCGCCACGACCTTAGTGGCCGCAGGCCATAAAAATAAGAATAAGAATATAGCTGAGATAGCAGCAAAAATTGACCATGTCATCACAACCTAAGTGGTGACATAGCCAGAAAAAATGCTGAATAAACGAATTAAGCTTGAGAAATCTGCTGGTAAAGCTTGTCTTTGAGTACTGTTCGGTCAAGCTTGGCTTGATGCATAAAGTCATCGCTTGTTGGAGAGTTTCGTAACTCCAGCTTACGAATTTCAGTATCTAATTTATGATACTGCTTCGCATCTTCTACAAACTCAGTATCACTCGCGGTTAACAATAAAATCTTATTTTGATACTCAGGAAAATCAACTAATAGCGCATGGCTTTCACCTAACATACCTCTCTCCTTTTCATGTCAATGTCTAGTTAAGTTAGACCATATTTAAACGTCATCGTCAAATTTACCCCCACATCTTTCAATAAAATGGACATAAAAACTGCAACAACGTAACCGTTATAACTGTTAGGATGTCGTCATATTCCTACTTGAATGCCGCGATTAACTTAATGAGTAATCAATGAAAAAATTTTTCCATGTATTAATCATAAGCCTGCTAGCCACCGCTTGCTCCGACTCTACCACCGCGGACAATAACTCAAACGCTGCAAGCTCCCAAACAGATAGCTCAGCCACCAAGCTCAGTCTTAAGCAGCAAGTAAAATCGATCACTAAAGACTATTTCCTACTAAGGCCCGAAATTGCCACCTACTATGGCGTGAGTGATGCCAGTATCGATGCCAATGTCATGTCTAAACTCACCGACTACAGCCCTAGAGGTGAAACCCATCGCCGCCAAGGCCTTAAAGCAATACTAGGCCAGCTCAACGATATTGATGCAGCAAGCTTAAGTTCATCCGATAAAATTAGCTTAAACGCAATAATCTCGGAAGTAAAAGGTGCATTATTACCCGCTCAAATTGTTAATTATGGCAATGTCCTGGGCGAGTATGGGGTGTGGTTTCTACCCTATGCGGTTAACCACTTGTCGGGTTTGCAAATTGAGTTCCCCGGCTATATGGAAGACAAGTTTGCGGTGACCAATACGGCCGAAGCCAATGCCTATTTAACTCGTTTGAACATTTACCCTGCGGCTATGGGCACTCTGGTTGACAAACTCAACCACGACGTTGCCATGGGCGTCATTCCACCGGACTTTGTTATTGATAATACTCTACGCGGCTTAAGATCACAGATCAGTGGCCCAGCAAACATGCATCCTTTAGTCACCAGCTTTAACGCTAAACTTAACGCCGCCAAAATGGCAGATAGCGCTGCTTTGGTAAGCTCTGCCGCCGAATTAGTCGATACCAAATACTATGCCGCCACCCGTCAACTTATTATGGCATTAGAAGCCGTGCGCCCAAAAGCGACCCATGACGCCGGAATAGGTCGTTTACCCCAAGGCGCTAAACTGTATAAGGCACTTATTCAGCATTTAGGTAACTCAAACAGAACCGCCGATGATATTCATCAACTAGGGTTAACTGAAGTGGCGCGGATCAGCACTGAAATGGACGGATTACTTAAAGAAGTCGGTTATGTTGACGGCTCCGTGGGTGAGCGCATGCAAGTGCTACTCAACGACCCGCAGTACCTTTATCCCAACACGCCTGAAGGTAAACAAAAGCTGATGGCAGATATTGATGCTGACCTGGCCTTAGTTAACGCAAAATTACCAGACTGGTTTGGCCTATTACCCAATCAAGATGTGGCTATTGCAGCCGTACCAGCCAGCCGCGCAGCCTCTACTAGCGGCGCGTTCTACGATGCCCCCTCACAAGACGGTTCGCGCAAAGGCACCTTCTGGATCAGCTTGTATGACACCGCATCACTTCCCTCTTATTCATTGCAAACCTTGACCTACCACGAAACCAATCCAGGTCATCATTTACAAACCATAATTGGCTTATCTGATGAACTCCCCCTGATGAGCACAGTCTTTTACTCTAATGCCGCTGGTGAAGGTTGGGCCTTATACGCCGAGCGTTTAGCTGCCGAAATGGGCATTTACGCTAATGACCCTATCGATAACATTGGTCGCCTCCAATCTGAACTGCATCGTGCAGTTCGGTTAGTGGTTGATACTGGTATGCATGCCAAAGGTTGGAGCCGCGAGCAAGCCATTGATTATGCTATTGCTACCGAAGGCATTCATTTGTCTGAAGCCACTGGCGAGATTGAACGTTACGCCGTCTGGCCAGGCCAAGCACTAGGCTATAAGTTGGGAGAATTAAAGATTCTCGAACTCCGCAAAAAAGCCAAACAAGTGTTAGGAGACAAGTTTGATATTAAAGTGTTCCACGATCGTCTACTTGAAAATGGCGCTTTGCCACTTGATTTAATGGAGCAAAAAATCAATCAGTGGTTAGCCAGCGAAACTGCTGCGTAATCAACCTAAGCTCGAAGTAGTAATCTCAGCTCAGAATAATATTATTTAAGCAGGTTAGACAGTAAAGCCACAGGACGAATACTCGTGCTGTGGCTTTATTGTCATTTATCTTTTTTCTAGTTTGGTTTAGTTTGGTTTAGCTTGGTTTTGACACGCTTAGTTTGAAATGCTTAATTTTGAAACGCTGCTAATTGCTTAGTGTATTTATTTTGATAGAACGGATGGTCGGTACTCGCTAACGCTTGTTGTTCAGCTTCGATAGCCTCACTCATTTCACCTGTGGCGGCATAAACACTGGCTAACTCATGGTAGGCCGAATGCGCTTTAGGGTAGGCTTTCAGCGTATCTTGATAAACCCCGATCGCTTGCTCTGGCGCTGCTTCAACTAAGCTATTACCTAAGGCTAACAACGAATCAATTGCTGGCAAATCAAAGCCATAAACCTCATCAGATAAGCGTTTATAATAGGCTAGAATTGCTTGAGCCCCCTGTCGCGATACCTCTGAATCAGCCGCCAAAACAGTGTGAACATCATTAAATATCATCTCTATGCCCAACGCCGTCGCCAAGATAGGTTGAGTCATATAATAGCTGCCGTCAAAACGCTTTATTTGATAGTTCAATTTACTGTTGGCATTGGTTTGAATCATATCTTCCAGCTTAGCAAACGAATCAAGCTGCCTTTGCTCAAAGTCGCTATCACTGGTGCTAACAAATAGAAATCTTGGTTTGCCTTGCATATTTTTGAGCTTTTTAGGCGCATCATTTAGCACATAAGCAAAGTCTGAAGATAACACTGGGCTGGCAGCAATATAGGCATTAAATAAGCTAGGACGATTAATTAAGCTGTATAGCACTAAACCTGCATTACCAGTAAAGCCGTTAAAAATACGAAAGCCATTGGTGCGATAGCGTTTATCAATTGCGGGCAGTAAATCTTGCTCAAAAAAGTCCAGTAGTCCTTGATCGCCTTGTCGCTCAATGGCACGCTGTTTTAACTTCCCCAAGCCTTGGTGGCCGTCGGGCGCGGTAACAATAATGGTTTCTAACCACGGCCAGCCACCATTATGGCTCATCCAGTCGTGCATGCCCGCTAAATACAAATGGCTACGTGGATGTAAGTCAAATAACACCACGTAACGCTTATCGGTTTGCTTGGTATAACTGTTTGGTAAGGTCACCAAAAAATCGGCTTGCTGGCTAAATAATGCGGACTTCACACTTAGTATTTCAGTAGTCTGCAGTGGCAATATTTCTGTGGAAGACACTACACCTATGTGAAAAAAACTTAATAATAACGTGCATATAGACAGGCTTTGAGCCCATAATCTCGACCATTTTAAATAACGTTTTATCCCTATTGTAAGCATGGTTTCTTCCTTGTGAAACGTGACAGTTAAGTTATCCCTGAAGCTACCAGACCACATCACTCAAGGCAATTTAGCATTACCTAAACCCAGCTCACATCTTGTACTAATAGTCAGCTAACAAGAATGTTATATCATCAATAGCACTAGCCTTAATCGCCAATAAAGCATAGGATCATCATTAAGTTAATTAATTGTTTTGGAGTAACAAATCTTATGAGTATTAGAGCTATCATCGTTGATACCGCCGGTACCACTACCGATCTTAACTTTATTCAGGATGTGTTATTTCCTTACTCAAGAAAGGGTATGGCTGATTTTCTTGAGCAAAATCAACATAACGTATTAGTTGATTATTGCATTAGCGATGTTAAAGATATCGCCCTAGAACCAGATGCATCACTCGAACGAGTTATCGAGATTTTACAACAATGGATTGACGAAGACCGTAAAGTTACGCCACTGAAAACCCTGCAAGGACTCATCTGGAAACAGGGTTATAACCGCGTTGAGTTTACCGGTCATATTTATCCAGACTTTATTGACAGCATTGAACGGATTAAAGATAAAGGCATTCGTATATATAGCTTTTCATCTGCCTCAGCTGAAGCGCAAAAACTGCTTTTTAGCCATACTAACTCAGGTGATTTAACCCATTATTTCAATGGCCATTTTGATACCCGTACAGGTAATAAATTAGACAAACAAGCCTACTGCAATATTTGCAATACGATTAGCTTGAAGCCAAAACAGATCTTATTTGTATCTGATGTAGCAGAAGAACTCAAAGCCGCAGAAGCTGCAGGCATGATCACGTGCCAAATGATCCGTTTTGCCGACCAACGTCAAGCAAAGTGCAAAAAAATCAGTAGCTTTAGTGAATTATCCTTCGATTAATGCTTTTTCATTAGCGATAAAAAAACGACCTTTTTAGGTCGTTTTTTTTATTCACCTCGTCTGCTAAAGAGGAAAAGCAGGAGAAATGCATTTTTTTACTTCAAAATGATAGCCATACTCTGCCTTTATATCAGGTGTTATCTCGAGGATTTCGTAATCATTCAGCTCGACCACATGCGACTGAGGTAACTTTTTACAACGCGATTTAACATTAGCTTCCAACTGAAACGCAAACAACGCAATCGCTTTACGTACGCCGGTAAAGTACTGGCTACGTAAATGATTATAAGGCTGCTTGGCTATCTCATCTATTGCAGCTAATTCTTGTTCGTGAACTATCTCATCAGCCGTCATGACCATTGGAGATTCATCGGCTTCTTTCTCAACGGACGGGGCTTTCACTATGGTAAAGACATCGTCATCGAATTCGGTTTCTGCTTCGACTAACGTCACCATTTGCGGATCGTCTAAGGCCTTTTCAAACTGACCATACAAATCCATCAGCATGGCTAAGTGGTACAACAACACCGCTGCTAGAATAACCCGCACCCAAAAGGTACAGCGATGAAAATGCAGATGGTTAATTAACCGAAAGTTTTTTACCCCCAATGGACGCAGCAAAAAAGAAACGGTGAACATTAATGGGAAAATCAACTGTAACATTAGCAACACAATGCAGCTCATTACCACGCTCCATGCGGGTAAATAGAGCAAAATGGCAAAGTTATGGGTGTAATTAAAATTGCTGGCGGCCACGCCCACCACATCATTGACGACTGAACTTGAGCTAGCCAAGGCAAAGTTGGCCACGATGGCGTAAAACAATAACAACACCGCTTTGCCCGCCAAACTGTGCCACATACGTTCAAACAAATGCCAGAATTCAATCGACATGGCTATCACACTGATCATTGCGACCCACACCACCGAATCGGTGGTAAACAATAATACTATCGCCACAAAATATAGCTTTTGCGGCAAACTCAGTTGATTTTGTAAAACGGCAATGCGTGCCGATAACACCGCTTCACATGACGATAGCCATGAACGTGACTGAGTTAAAAAAGCCAGCTTTTGCAAAGTTAAATCCTCATAAGTGTAATGACCTGTATGTCGGTATTATCTGCTTAAATTGACTCTTGTTGATCACCTGTATGGCTGATAGATTAACGCTGCTCATTTAAACAAGCGTTTAATTTATAATCCATAACAGAGAACCGCCATGAATGACTTTTTAGCACAACACTCTATTAGCACTGATATTCAAGTAGCATGGGGTGACATGGATGCACTGCAACACGTTAATAACTCGGTGTATTTTAAGTACTTTGAAACAGCTCGTCTCGATTTTTTTAATCAAATCAACCTACTTGGCGATCTTAAATCCACTGGTGTTGGCCCAGTACTTAGTGAAACCAATGCCCGCTTTAAGCGCCCAGTGACCTTTCCTGACTCAATCGTTGTCGGAGTCAAGATAAGTGATATTCATAAAGAGCGCTTTGTCATGCATTACACCGTGTTCAGCAAGGCACAACAAGCCGTTACTACCATCGGCTGGGCTAAAGTGGTTATGTTTAACTTTAAAACTGGCAAAAAATCTGAGTTAACCCCAGAATTACTTCAAGCCCTAAAACAACATGAATAGCGATATGAAGATCAATATGAACAACAGCACATACAACTCCTGCCCGAGCAACATCGTTTTGTGGTCGTCACCCAAGGTGTTGAAGCCATGCTTGAATATCACCTAGATGATCAAAATATCGATTTTTACCGTGCCTTGGTACCGCTAACATTACGCCGCCAAGGTATTGCCGAAAAATCAGTTCGCACTGGGCTGGCATGGGCTAAAACAGAAGGTCTTAACATCAGTACCCGCTGTAGTTATGTGGTCAATTTTTTGCGCTGACACCTTAAACTACACCGGTTAATGCTGCCAATTGCTGACGCACATGTTCAGCAAGCGGCTGACTTTTTTCTGTTTGGTAATTGTAGTGCACCATGGTCGTAGTTGCTTCGGCAGTTTTTTTACCCTGCTGCCAGCAGCTTTGCAATACATCAAAGCTGCTATTACCTAAACGGCTAATGTGGGTTTTTATCGTCACTTCCTCGCCGTAATAAGTGGGCGCACTAAAAGCAATGGTAAAGCCGGCAATAATCATATTCCACGTAGTTAAATCTTGGCCTGGATGAACGATTTCAAAAATCGGCTCGCGCGCGGCTTCAAACCACACCGGGATCACTGTGTTGTTAATATGCCCTAATGCGTCGGTTTCACAAAAACGCGGTTTCAAAATCATGCTAAATTGGGTATCTGCCACAAAAATTCCTTTATTATTATTTTAATACGATGGCTATAAATCCATGGTTTTTTTCTTGATGCAAAAAACGCCTTTGCCCCATTCTAACGACTCAACTTGTTGCGGGTCATCAAAAAAATAATCGTAACCGTAATAAACCTGGTAACGATTATCCTTAAACGGCTTAACGTCAGGCAGGCACTGCAGATTGATTAACCATTGATGCACGATCTACGCGCCGTGAAATCCCCAGCATTTCAGGATAATCATCGCGCCACCACATCGGGGCACAAATAGCCCCCGACGGTTAGCCATTTCGGCATAATTGTCGCGTGAGATCCTTAACTTTGCGGATCAAAGTCGTTTTGATACGTTACCTTACATAATAGTGCATAACCTTCATATAGGTCGCGTTTGAGTTTTTTCCAATCAATGCTATCGGTCGAATAAGACCTATTTATGCTTAAAAAAAATCACCGCTCTGTGAGTCATCAACAAAAAAGACGCGAATGCGTCCTTTTGAGTCTTTCACACTATGATTTAATGCCCATACATGGCATTAATTTCATTATGGTATTTGCTGTAGATCATTTTACGGCGCAGCTTTAATGTGGGGGTGATTAAGCCGGCTTCCATTGAAAAGGCTTCATGTAATAGGGTGAATTTTTTAATTTTTTCAAAGCCGGCCAACTCATGTTGTAACTCTTTTAAGCGCTGCTCAAAATGAGCGACCACTTGTGAATGCCGCAACAAATCAATCGGATTTTCAACATAAATACCTTGGGCATGGGCCCAAGATTCTAGGGCGGAAAAGGCTGGCACAATAAGCGCTGACACGTAATTACGCGCATCGGCAATAATGGCCACCTGCTCAATAAACGGGCAACACCCCACTTTACCTTCAACCCGCTGTGGGGCAATGTATTTGCCGTTAGAAGTTTTCATCAGTTCTTTAATGCGATCAGTCATAAACAGATTACCCTGCTCATCAATGCGGCCAGCATCGCCGGTTTTTAACCAGCCGTCTTCAAAGGCTTCAGCAGTATCTTCGGGGCGATTGTAATAACCGCGCATTACCGTGTCGCCTCGCACTAGAATTTCATCGTCTTTGCCTAGCTTTATTTCCATGCCATCTAGTGGTTTGCCATTCGATCCCGGCACGCGATTGTCTAAGGTGTTACAGGTTACCGTGGCACTGGTTTCTGTCATGCCATAACCACATAACACAGGCACACTAATGCTGTGAAAAAAGCCGCCGACATTAACGTCTAACGCCGCGCCGCCCACTGGCATAAACTTCAAACGGCCACCCAACACTTGCTGTAGTTTGCGGTAAACCAGCTTGTTGGCCAGTTTCCACTGAGCACTTAACCATAAACTACCTGATGCTCGACCTTGGCTGACTTCAAATTGGCGTTTGCCTACTTTAATCGCCCAAGTAAATAGCGCTTGTCGAGCTTTAGGGGCTTGGCCCACTTTATCGTGCACTGCACTGTATATTTTTTCTAAAAATCGCGGCACCACACATAAGGTATGTGGTTTAACCGCAACAAGGGCTTCTTTAATGCGGTTAGTATCATTTAAATACACATTGTGACCGCCACGACACAGTACGTACATGGTCCAACCACGTTCAAATACATGGCTTAACGGTAAAAAAGCTAATGACACATCACCTGGAGTAAACGCTAATTTACTGTCATGTTGGTTGATCATTGAAGCAAAATTACGGTAGTCCAGCATTACACCTTTAGGATTACCCGTGGTGCCTGAGGTGTAAATCAGCGTGAATAAGTCATTTAAATCTGCAGCGTCGAGTCTGGCTGTTAACTCTTGTGCAATGCTTGGATTAAATTGGGTTGTTAGCAAGTGATCAAAATAAACATGATTATCGCTATTTAGGATCACGTTCGCGTCAAACACTACAATATGCTTTACGCAGTCTGCTTGTGCGGCAACGGCACATGCCATGTCATATTGTTGTTGGTTACCGGCAAAAATTAATTTTGCTTGGGCATCATTAACAATGAATGCGGCTTGATCTATGGTGCTGGTTGGATACACAGGCACCACCACATTGCGGGCTTTAAGTGCACCAATATCAGCACACGTCCACTGTGGGCAGTTTTGAGCTAAAATCACCACTTTATCTTGCACTTGTAAACCAAACTTAATTAACAACTGTGCGACTGAGTCTGTGACGGTATTGAATGCATTCCAGGTCACAGTATGCCACGGCGCGGGCATATCAAAGCCTTCAAGCGCAATGTTATTAGTTAATAACTGGCTCTGCTGTTGCATGAGTCGTACGACATGGTATTGATCTAGTGACATATTACAGTGCCTTCTTAGCTTACAAGTGTTCCGCTTTTCTATTCTACCTTAAGCGACTAAAAATCATATGAGTTTTTGCTCTATTTTTGAGCTTGAAGTCACGTTCATACTAAAAATTGACAACTTATTAAGCTGTGGTGATGCCATTTTTCCACAATTTTCGCTTACCTCTGGCTAGGGCTCCAACACCTATGGCGAGCAATGGGATGTCGATAAACAATACCCTAACCGCTCTAGCAACGGGTTCGCCTTGGGTATCCACCAGCACACGTTGACCTTTTTTTGATCAAGGCAACATGGCTAGCAACGCGCGCTAAGTCTGAGGTGATACCCAATAAAAATATCACGGCAGCCCCGAATTAAGCACAAGATCAAATAAGTCGTTTATAAGCTGGCGTCTGGCAGCGGGGTCAAGACTCGGGATGGGCTCATCGAGTAATTATAAGTGGGGCGATACGCCATTGTCATAGTTAATGTCATAGTTAATGCCATAGTTAATGCCATTGATTGACACTGAGCAACAGACAATTTTTGCATCGTTTGAGTGACATCTAAATCAAAATAAAAATCAAAATATTTCAGTCAATCTTGTTCGAGTGTTCTATCCCAGTTAAGGTTGGAGTTTAGGTGTAGTTTTTACGTTTATCTATGATGAAACCTTCATAGCCAAAAGGCTGTTGCGGCAAATAATTAATGTGTTCTTTTGCTTATATTGACAGGGCTGTAGGTGTTTAATCGAGAGTTAAAATATCCTCGGTCTCAATACCAACAAGGCCTAAGACACAGCGCATAAAGGGTCGACTGACCGGCACCATTTTAACCGAATAATCTGACCACAGTGCAAGGGTGAAGTGTCATCGACAGATCAACCAACACAGTGTTACCGCGGTAGATTTGTCTTTGGTGGCAAAGAGTTTGCTCACATGATTAACAGTAAAACGGGCTGTTGTTCAAGTTCCATTGTCGACTTCCTTGAGGGTGTTGTTAACAAAATCGACTTAATTACCGCTGTTTTTATTCCAAAATTGTTCCAATAAAATCTGTAACTGGTCATAATCGACCCCTAATTGTCGCGCTTGCTCAACCAATGCGGTTAATTGCGGTGCCAACAAACTACCGCCAGAGGTATTATTAGCTGGCGTTCTTGCGGCAATCCGCGATGGCTGACCACGACGGCGTTCAATCCAGCCTTGCTCAGCAAGTTGCTGCATTGCTCGCGATACTGTCATTGGGTTTACCGCTAAATGCTCGGCAAGATGGCGCACCGAAGGCAGAATCTCTTCAGGGTGCAACTGCCCGCCGACAATTAAGCGCACGATTTGATCGTGCAACTGTCGATAGATGGGTTCACCACTGTTAGGGTTAACATTTAATAATTCTAGCATTCGCCTTTAACAACCGTATTAACGCATTGATACACTCATACACTAAATGCTAAGGTAGCATAATCGCCATGAAATGCAAAAAGGAAACATTCCGATGATCAACAGGAAGTTTGTCAACACCGCCTTGGCTCAACCGGTTAGCCGCTCAGGGTTATGCCAATCGGCAACACTTACCAGCCGTTGGCTCGCGGTGGCCATTGTTATTTTATTCGCCAACTATAGCTATGCCGACACACAGGAAGCCAATGAGACTGCGCCCGCTAAAACTACAGCTTGTTACTTAGACGGTTTAGACGAGCAATTACAATGCGGTAAAATGAGTGTGCCAGAAAACCCCAAACAACCTGACGGTAAGCAAATCGACATTCATTTTGCGATTTTGCCGGCGATTAAAAACACTTATCCGGATGAAGCTTTACTCGCCATAGCGGGTGGGCCAGGCCAATCGGCTATCGAAAATGCCGCCAGCTTTAATCGTATGTTGTCAAAAGTCCGCCAGCAGCGTGATATTTTACTCATCGACCAACGCGGTACAGGCCAATCGAACATACTATCTTGTGACGATGACACCACAGCAATACTCAGTATGAATGATGATGATATGGATATCATTGCTATGACTGAAAAGTGCCTAGCTCAAATTGATGCCGACGTGACTCAATACGGCAGTAACTCAGCGTTAAAAGACTTCGAAGCGGTACGCCAATTTTTAGGTTATCAAAAACTGCATCTCTATGGCATTTCATATGGTTCACGCATGGCACAGCTTTATATGCGTCATTATCCAGAAGCCTTATTAACAGTGACATTAGATGGTGTGGTGCCAATGCAACAGAGTGTTGTCGCGATTGGTAGTTCAATAGAGCGTGGCTTAAATGTGTTATGGCGTGACTGTAAAAGTACACCGGCTTGCCAGCAACAGTTTCCTGATTTGGCAGATGAATACAATAAAGTCGACCAGCTGTTGGCTAGCGCACCGATTAATCAGCAGGTGCGCGATCCACAAACTAATCAACTTAGCGACTTTCTACTCACCCGCGGTAAGTTTTCTGGTGCTATTCGGATGGCAATGTACATGGCCAATATTCGCGCACTACTCCCCCATGCTATTCATCAAGCGGCACAAGGTAATTATCAATCGATATTAGGCATTTACGCGTTAACCATCGACAGCACAGGTATTGCCATGGGCATGCATGCATCGGTAGTTTGCGGCGAAGACATTCACCGCATTAGCGAACAAATGCGTAAAGATGCCAAAGAGTCGTACATTAGTAGCAGCATGTTAGATGGGTTAGAAAAAACCTGCCAAGCTTGGCCGATGCCAACGGTTGACGATAGCTTTAGCGAGCCCATCCACAGTGACATACCAACCCTACTCTTGTCTGGTGAACTAGATCCCGCCACGCCACCCAATTGGGGCGCCTTAGCGCAAGAGAAACTCACTCAGTCAAAGCACTTGATTGCCCCCTACGCGACTCACGGGGTGGCTGGTCAAAGCTGTGGTAATGATTTAGTCGCCCAATTAGTTGATCAAGGTTCGGTAAAAGACCTCGATGGCGCATGTTTACAAAAAGACGTACGTCGCAGTTTTTACCTCAACGCCAATACTGTAGAAGCACTGCCGGTTACCGACAACCCAGCCGACATCGAAACCAATCTCGACACAACGGCGCCAGCGAATATCGCTACAGATAAGGAATAGTCATGATTACTGTTGCAAACTTAACCAAAAAGATTGGCGATATTCAGGCATTAGATGATTTAAGTTTTAGCGCCGAAAATGGTCAGATCACCGGCTTACTCGGCCCAAATGGCGCCGGTAAAACCACCTGTTTACGCACCTTGTTTGGATTGCTCAAACCCGATTCAGGCACTGCCACGGTAAATGATATTGATGTAGCCGATGATCCGATTGGAGCCAAGAAGCAGTTGGGTTTATTCCCCGACCCTTTTGGTTTGTACGAGCGCCTTACCCCACGGGAATACATTAGCTTTTTTGCCGAACTGAGCGGTATGTCGCGTAAACAAGCTAAACAAGCCACCGCAAATGTCATTGCACAATTGAAGCTTGAAGACATTAGCGACCGTCGCTGCAAGGGCTTTTCCCAAGGTCAACGGATGAAAACCGCCTTAGCACAAGCGATTGTACATAGACCAAGTAACATTATTTTAGATGAGCCGACTCGTGGACTCGATGTGATGAACACCCGCCTATTGCGCGATATCTTGCTACAACTCAAAGCCGAAGGGCATTGTGTACTGTTTTCAAGCCATGTAATGCAAGAAGTCGCCGCCTTGTGTGACCGCGTCATCGTGATGGCTAATGGTAAAGTGATCGCCATGGGCAGCCCTGACGAACTGTGTCAGCAAACCGGCAAAGACTCACTAGAAGATGCATTTATCGAACTTATCGGTACTGACGAAGGAATTGCAGCTTAATGAAAATGATACTCGCAATGGTGCGCAAAGAACTCGTCGATGCCGCACGTGACAAGCGTTCGGTAATGGCTGGGCTGTATTACGCCATTGGCACCCCGCTGCTCATGTGTGGCATGTTTATGGTGTTAATTGGTCAACTGTCTAGCCCAGAAGATTTAAACATCAATATAAACAACGCAGATAATGCACCCGATTTAGTACGCTACTTAAGCAATAACGGCATTAACCATGGTGAAGGCGAAGACGCCAACAAAATCACCTTAACCATTAGCGACGATTACGCCACCAACATGGCCAAAGCCAAACAAGCTGAAGTGTTATTAATCGCCGATAATTCAGATGAGAAGCTGCAAAAGTCTATCCGCCGACTAGAACGTCAGCTGCAAACTTATAGCGCCGAAATGGGTAGCATACGGCTAATTGCACGAGGTATTAATCCACGTATTACCCAACCACTCAAAATCAATGTCGAAGACCAAGCCACCCCAGATTCTAAAGGCGGGATGATTTTAGGCATTGCCATTTTCACCATGATGTATTCGGTGTTCATCTCGGGCATGAACCTTGCTATCGACACCAGTGCCGGCGAGCGTGAGCGTAATTCACTGGCACTATTACTCAGCCACCCAATGAGCACCCGCCAATTAGTGATAAGTAAAATCATTGCCGTAAGCTGCTTTGCGTTACTTGGCTTAATCCTGATTTTATTAGTCTCTAAAGTGGCGTACGCCTTTGTCCCGTGGCAAGAAATAGGCTTTACCGTCAATATTACCCAAGACTTTATGGGCTTAATGTTCATTGTAAGGATCCCGGTTGCCTTGATGGCCGCAACCTTACAACTGTATGTGTCGTTTATGGCTAAAACCTTTAAAGAGGCGCAGTCATATTTAACCATGGTGCTGTTTGTGCCACTGGCACTATCAATTGCAGCCAGTTACAACATCGCCCCAGATGTATTGCAGTGGTTACCCGTATCGGGCCAGCAACAAGCCTTAATGGACTTTATCAAAGGTCGTGAAATTCCGATGCTGCAGCTAATTATTTCATCAATCACCACGCTGATCATTGCCATTGCATTAGCCGCAGGTTTAGAAAAGTCGCTTAAAAGTGAAAAAGTCGTCTTTGGCTTATAAGAGTTGGTTTATATCGATGTGATCCCAGCCTTGACGGCTTGAGATAAGGCTGGCTGATTTACCCGTAATCATTAACAAGGATGGTTTAACAGGGAATATTAACAACCAATAATGACGGACAACGCTATCGCGATTATCTGTTGGCATTCGTTGTTATTGTCGGCACGACAGCATCTGAAATGTCTAAACACTATTTAGAGCATAAACAACAAACTGACACCGGCAGCGTTGCTGAGCTTAAAATCCAAAACCAAGCGCTGACTGAGCGAGTGCCAGAGTGAGTGAAACGCGTTAGCGACAATGGCGTTAAGCTGAAGCAGCCGTTTAAACAGTTGTAGTGTTTGCACTAAAGTCCAGACACCTAACTACACAGGGAGGGTTGTCGGCTATTTCTGTTGGCTAATAGCATTCATTTGAAGTCAATAAATAGCTGATAAATAAACTATTAACCGAATTTTTAATCAATTAATATATTCCAGTAAATGCTGGACAATCGCGATGACCTTAAGAGTTAATCAACGAAAGTTCTGACAACATACTAGCAATAACAGCACATATGCAATTAGACATGAAAACAATGAAAAAGCTTGAATTGCCATTGTACGTTTAGAGGGATTTCATGCCTTAACTCAAATAATTTATAACGTTTAGTATGCCAATAAATATAAATATAATGTTCAAAATCCAACATAAAAACATTCAATGAATAAAAAAGGCCCTTCCTCTAAATTTTTCTATACGCTTTTAAAGTAATACTTATATAATAAAGGAGAAGTCAAAATAATCATCAAAAAACTTGATAATAAAAATTTTATCTGTTAAAAATCCTGGATAACTATCATACTCAGATAATATTAGATCTAAATATTAAATTCCCATCATAAAATTATTTTATAGTTGGATATATGTAATCTAAAATAACCATAGTAACAAAACAGAGTGAATCAATCATAAAAATGATATAATAAACTTTAAAAATACGTGTTATTTTAGTTGGTACACAATCTTTTAAATGAAATAAATTATACCGCTTTGCATACCAATCAAACATAAAAACACTCGCATAATGAAGCGTTCCATGTCCTGTTAAAAAGATGTTTAATGAGAAATATTCACGTCCATTTTCTAATATCCCTTCAACTGACTTAATACGTTTTTTGTATATATATAACAACATAGGCAACAAAACAAATAAACCTAAAAATACAAAGCTGCCACCTAATAAAAGCCCTATAAGATCTGTTATTGACATTATTTTTCTATCACCTCGTACAAAAGTTCTGCTTTATCTCCTATATAATGACCCCCATGCTTCGCCCCAAAATATCCTCCAACACCACCGGCGACTATCCCACACCATAGTAAACTAGTCCCGCCACTAGGAAGACCAAAAACAATTGAACATAAACCATAACTTGCAATAAAACCACCGCCAGCGCCCCCGACAATAGATCCAGCGCCTTTGCCCGTCTCAACATATTTAGCTTTAGTACACTCAAGACCTGTACCTTCAAGACAAGCTCGTTGGATATTTGCTGTTGCCTCAACACCCGTTAATACAACGCCTACATATCCAACACGCTTTAAGTTTTTTGCCATATTCGCTACAGTTTTATAATGTTCAGCAAAAATAGGAATATTTTGAGCATGTCCGCCCATTTTATCCCAACGTCTAATTAAACTTTTGCTACTTAAACCTAATTGAGTTCGAATATCTCCTGGCATTAAATTTTCACCAAACGCGGGCTGACCAAAGCGTCTTAAAGCATTCTTTAAATTAGAAAAGATAACCTTCCTTCGATGTTGAAACTCAGGAGACCTCAAGTTACCTTTTGCGTTATAAGTCTTAACATACGTCTGCTCTAAATTTTTTAAGTTCTCCTTTACAAAGCTAACATGCGAGTTCCAAGTGTTATTAGCTACGCCTAATAATAAGCCGTTATATTTAGCAACATTACTGAGTAAGTCGTACCGCTTGGCCAAAACTTCTTTTTCAATCTCATCAAGCTCTCTCAACTTTTTATCAATAACCAACGCATACTTTTGAAACTCTTGTTCTTCTATTGTGCACTCAAATGTATTTAAAGGAGAAATTAAAACGATTTGACCAGGCTTAGCAAAGCCATCGATTAGATGAGAGTTAACAAATTTAAAATGCTCAAAGGTTTCTTTTGTTGGCATGTTGTATAGCGCAAGGATCAATACATTGACCGCCATACGCTTCTCAACAATATGTATTGCAAGACCACTTGGTATTGCAGAGGTATTACTCATAAAACATCCTTGCTTTCACGATTTAGTCCTTCAATATTTAGATCTATATTTTACACCTATGCCTCTAATTTTCTATTATCAAATAGGATATAAATACCTTTACCTCCACATCATAATGGTTATAAAGCGTATCGTATGGGTCTTTTTATCCTCACGACACGCTTTAACATAGCAGAAACTGAATTTTTTTAATTACTTAGCTTTAGGTCTAAATGGCTTGATCACTGCTTCGTCACACACCAAAAACGGTCCATCCATTAAGTCGATACAGTATGGAATGGCTGGGAATACCGCATCTAAACATTCGCGAATAGACTTAGGTTTACCGGGCAAATTGACAATCAGCGAATCGCCGCGTAATCCTGCAGTTTGACGTGATAAAATAGCAGTTGGTACAAACTTTAATGACTCGGCGCGCATGAGTTCACCAAAGCCTGGCATCATTCTATCGCACACAGCTTCGGTAGCTTCTGGGGTAACATCGCGTTTGGAAGGACCCGTTCCACCAGTGGTCACGATTAAACAACAATCTTGGTTGTCGGCTAAATCAATTAATGTGGCTTCAATAACGTCACCCTCATCTGGGATCACCTTGTAAACAGGTTCCCATTCAGAGGTTAAGTATTCAGTTAATACATCAATAATAGCTTTGCCCGACAAATCTTCATATATACCCGCGCTGGCACGATCGCTCACGGTAACGATGCCTATTTTAGCTTTGCTCATGGTTATCTTTCCCTAATGTGGGTAAATCAATCTCAGCTAGAGTTGAGGTTAAATCAATAATGCACTTATAGACCGACAATCTACCAAATAAATGCAAGTTCACAAAATAACAGATCGATAAATAGATCACTGTTTCAGTATAAACAATGACTTCGTCTAATAGAGTATTTATCCTATATTACCTTTTTAGTTCGGCTTAGTTTACATGCTAGGTTGCTGATGACTATAAAAACGAGATCACAATATGCATACTAATCGACAGCGCGGCTTTACCCTTATCGAGCTAGTTGTAGTGATCATTATTTTAGGTATTTTGGCTGTGGTAGCTGCGCCGAAGTTTATTAACCTAAAAAGTGATGCGCTTATCGCCAATTTAAATGGTTTGCAAGGGGCGTTAAAGTCGGCCAATACCTTAGTGTATTCTAAAGCAGTATTAACTGGTCAAGAAAAGCTCGAACCCGGTTCGGTGGCAGTTAATGGCACACCGATTAGCACCACTGTGGGCTACATTACATCTTCACCAGCCAATGTAGCAGCGGCTATTGACGGTTCTTTTGAAGTGATGACTGGTGCACAAGATGAGATTACCGCGGACTGGGGATTATTTAATGATCCAGGAAAAACCATGCATATTTACCCTAAAGGATATGGCAATACGGGTAACAGTAGCTTGCTTTACAATGTTGATTCAACGAATACCACCGAACCGACGTTTTACAGTATTACCAGCAGCGGCTGTTAGGGCTATATGAACAAGGAGTAACAAACAAAAGAGTCAATATTGAGAGAAGATTGAGACGGTAAAAGATACGGTGAAAATTACAGTATCAATTGATTTACTGAATGGCTAGCCTTAGTAACCGAGTTAATAAGCTACTGAATAAGCTACTGAATAAGCTACTTAGGATTGACGTATAAAATCAAAATACCTGCAATCGCCATGCTAGCGACTTGCTGCAACTCTTCAATGCTTGCCCCTTCTGATGCTTGAATCGACATTCCCTGAAACAAGGTGCTAATGAATCGCGCTAACACTTCAGGCTGACAATCTGCATTTAATTCACCTTGATGCTTGGCTTGCTCAAATCGGGCAATCAACTGGAGCTTATGTTGCGCTTTGCGCTCTAAAACAGCTTGTTTAATAGACTCGCTCGCCTCACTACATGAAAGGGTGCTGTTAATTAATGCGCAACCTTGAGGGTGGCTACAGTCAGTAAACTTGGCTGCAGCGCCAAGCAATAAGCCGCGAACCACATCAGCAACATATTGATGTTTAAAAGCCGTATTAAATAATGAATCTGGGCGGTTTTCGTATAAATCGATGGCTTTTAAAAATAGCTGCTCTTTATTACCAAATGCGGCATACAGGCTAGGCTTCTTGATCCCCATTGCCTCGGTTAGCTCGTTTAAAGAAGTCCCTTCATATCCATGACGCCAGAAAACATTAAGCGCTTGCTCTAATGCTAAGTCGATATCGAACCCACGAGGGCGACCAACGCAAGCTGCTTTTGTGATTGTCATAAATAGTACCTCATATATTAACGCAGCTTTACTTATCAGAAACTTAACTGGCTTTCTAATGACAAATAACCCGCATACTTTAGCATAATATTAAGCCATCTTAGGGTTAATATTGTGCAGATTTGTCGCAATTATAACAATTGAACAAGTATTGATTAACGCTATTTCATCGCAACAAATCACCTTGTAAGTAGTGATGTTACTTTATCTTCCCGCTAATTGAACCTCTTGTCAAAATAATTTAATACCTGTCGGTACAAAAGTCATTGACAGGGTTATTTTAATCTATATATTACCGTTCGGTACAGAACATTTTTTACCTATCGGTATAAAATTAATCCGCACACCAATATAACGACCCTATAGCCTGCTGAAACAAACGTAAATGCTATTGATTAAAGGACCGCACCATGAAGACGTTAACATCAATTAAAACCACTTTATTAGTCAGCCTAACGGCATTGCTATTAGTGGCGTGCGGCGAACAACCTGCACAACAAGCCAATACATCTGCAGCGCCTAAGGTAGATGTTGCTAACGTGCTTTATGAGCGCATTACCGAGTGGGATCAATTTACCGGACGCTTACAAGCCCCTGAAAAGGTCACTTTAGTGCCTCGCGTATCGGGCTATATTGAATCGATTAACTTTAAAGAAGGCGCGCTAGTGCAAAAAGGCGATGTGTTATTTACCATCGACTCGAGTGTTTTTATTGCTGAATATGAACGCCTTAAAGCAGAATTAACCAGTGCTCTATCGGCCAATCAACTCGCTAAAAATGACTACGCACGGGCAAATAAACTTTTTTATCAAAAAGCGGTATCAGAAGAGCTAATTGATACTCGTCGCTCTACTATGCATCAAACTGCGGCAGCGGTTGCGTCAGTTAACGCCGCATTAACCCGCGCACAACTTAACGTTGAATACACCCATGTTACCGCTCCTATCACGGGTCGTGTTTCATATGCCAACGAAACCGCAGGTAACTTCGTTACGGCAGGACAAACACATCTCACCAGTTTAGTATCAACATCGCATATGTACGCTTATTTCGATATCGACGAGCAAAGCTATTTAAAATATGCGGCCTTATCGTTCGAGAATAAACGCCAGAATCCTCGTTTAGGTAACAATGCCGTGGTTATGGCGCTTGCCAATGAAACCAGTTTTAATCACCAAGGCGTGATCGACTTTGTTGATAATGCAGTAAACCAACAAACCGGTACTATTCGTGTTAGAGCCAACTTTGCTAATCAAGACAATCAGTTACTTCCAGGCTTATTTGCTCGCATCAGCATTGCTGGTAGCGAGTCGTATCAACGTATTTTAATTGACGACAAAGCCATTATGACTGACCTAAGCAACAAGTTTGTCTTAGTGGTAAGCGACAAAAATATCCTTGAATATCGTGGTGTTAGCCTCGGAGCGAAACTTCATGGTTTGCGTATTATTACCGCAGGGTTATCGCCTAACGACACCATCGTGGTTAACAGCCTGCAAAAAGTACGTCCTAACGTCACTATTGAGCCAAACCTGACCGAAATGGCAGGTGACGGTCAGCTTGAAGCCTTGCATCAAGCGCAACAAATCCTCGATAACCAGCCTCTCACAGCACAAGTTGCTGATGACGCTAGTCAAGGTTAAGGAAACTACACTATGTTGTCTCAATTTTTTATTAAAAGACCGATTTTTGCCGCTGTTCTGTCGCTACTGTTCTTTATTTCAGGCGCGCTGGCGGTATGGCAATTACCGATCACCGAATACCCTGAGGTAGTACCGCCAACAGTCGTTGTTACGGCAAACTACCCAGGCGCCAACCCAAAAGTAATCGCCGAAACGGTTGCCTCACCACTTGAGCAAGAGATAAACGGCGTAGAAAACATGTTGTACATGTCTTCACAAGCCACATCCGATGGCCGCATGACGCTAACCATCACCTTTGCGATTGGTACTGACGTTGATTTAGCTCAAACCCAAGTGCAAAGCCGTGTAGAGCGTGCAAAACCTCGCTTACCAGAAGAAGTACAACGCTTAGGTATTGTGACCGAAAAGTCATCACCGAGTTTAACCATGGTGGTGCATTTAACCTCGCCCGATAACCGTTATGACATGTTATATCTGTCTAACTATGCGGTATTGAAAGTGAAAGACGAATTAGCCCGAATTACCGGTGTAGGGGCGGTGCGCGTATTTGGCGCAGGTGACTACAGTATGCGTGTATGGCTAGATCCTAATAAAGTGGCAGCAATCAGTTTATCTCCGAGTAATATTGTTGCCGCTATTCGTGAGCAAAACCAACAAGCAGCAGCAGGAAGCCTAGGCGCACAACCTAGTGGCGACAGTGATTTCCAATTATTGATCAACGTTAAAGGTCGTTTATCCAGCGTTGAAGAGTTCGAGAATATTATTATTAAAGTGGGCGATGAAGGTCAGATCACCCGTTTAAAGGATGTTGCTCGGGTTGAATTAGGCGCATCAACTTATGCCCTACGTTCAATGTTAGACAATAAAGACGCTGCTGCACTACCTGTTTTCCAAGCATCGGGTTCAAACGCGATTCAAATATCTGATGATGTCCGTTCTAAAATGGCTGAATTGTCTCAGGCATTTCCAGAAGGATTAACCTACGACATCGTCTACGATCCAACCGTGTTCGTCCGCGGTTCAATAAAAGCGGTAGTGCAAACACTGCTCGAAGCTTTATTGCTGGTAGTACTCGTCGTGGTACTGTTTTTACAAACGTGGCGCGCATCCATTATTCCATTAGTGGCCGTTCCGGTATCGCTTGTGGGTACCTTTGCCTTTATGCACCTATTGGGCTTCTCACTGAATGCCTTATCATTATTTGGTTTGGTATTAGCCATCGGTATTGTCGTTGACGATGCTATCGTGGTGGTTGAAAACGTTGAACGAAATATCTCTGACGGTTTATCTCCTGCTGCTGCCACCCAAAAGGCAATGAAAGAAGTGACCGGCCCGATTGTCGCCACCACACTGGTTCTAGCAGCAGTATTTATTCCAACCGCCTTTATGTCAGGTTTAACCGGCCAGTTTTATAAGCAGTTCGCGCTGACGATCACCATTTCCACCTTTATTTCAGCGATTAACTCGTTAACCCTGAGCCCTGCATTATCGGCATTACTGCTTAAAGGTCATCACGAGAAAAAAGATGTGCTTACTCGTGGCATGGATAAACTGCTGGGAGGCTGGCTATTCAATCCATTTAATCGCCTGTTTGCGCGCATGTCTGAAGGTTACGGTTGGCTGGTTAAAAAGATCATCCGTTTTGGTGCGGTTGTCGGCATTATTTATATCGGTTTAGTCGGCTTAACAGGCTTACAATTTGCCAACACCCCTACTGGTTATGTACCAGGGCAAGATAAACAATATCTTATCGCCTTTGCACAATTGCCTGATGCCGCGTCATTAGATCGCACTGAAGCTGTCGTGAAAGAAATGTCACGAATTGCCTTAGCGCAACCTGGTGTCGCCCATGCGGTAGCCTTTCCAGGCTTAAGCATTAATGGCTTTACTAACAGCACCAATAGCGCCATTTTGTTTACCCCGTTGGATGACTTTGCCGATCGCAAAGATCCATCATTATCAGCAGGCGCAATTGCAGCAGCGTTAAATCAACAGTTTGCCGCCATTGACGGTGCGTATATTGCGATTTTCCCACCACCGCCAGTACAAGGCTTAGGCACCATTGGTGGCTTTAGATTACAAATTCAAGACCGGGCAAACTACGGTTATGAAGAGTTGTATAAAGTGACCATGGAAGTGATGCAAAAAGCATGGGCAACGCCAGAGTTAGCGGGGGTGTTCTCGAGTTATCAAGTGAGTGTGCCACAACTTGACGTGAACATTGATCGTACTAAAGCCAAACAACAATCGGTGTCGTTAGACGAATTGTTTTCCACATTACAGGGTTACATGGGCTCGGTTTACGCCAACGACTTCAACCAATTTGGCCGCACTTATCAAGTTAAGGTGCAAGCCGATGAGCAGTTTAGACAAACGCCAGAACAAATAGCCCAACTTAAAGTACGCAACAACCAAGGCGAAATGGTGCCTATTGGTTCATTTATTAATGTGACCAATACATCCGGGCCTGACCGAGTCATGCATTACAACGGTTTTACCACTGCAGAACTTAACGGTGGTGCTGCGCCAGGATACAGTTCTGGTGAGGCACAAGCTGCGATTGAAAAAATATTGGCAGAAACCTTACCCAATGGCATGACTTACGAGTGGACAGAGATCACTTACCAGCAGATTTTGGCCGGTAATGCGGGTACCTATATTTATCCGTTAATTATCTTATTAGTGTTTATGGTATTAGCGGCGCAATATGAAAGTTTAACCTTGCCATTAGCCATTATTCTTATTATTCCAATGACACTATTGTCAGCATTAACAGGGGTGCTTATCTACGGTGGCGATAACAATATCTTTACCCAGATTGGTTTGATTGTACTGGTGGGGCTGGCAACCAAAAACGCCATTCTGATTGTTGAGTTTGCCAAGGAGTTACAAGACAAAGGCATGCAACCATTAGAGGCGATACTTGAAGCGGGTCGTTTACGTTTACGGCCTATTTTAATGACCTCGATTGCCTTCATTATGGGGGTGGTACCTATGGTATTCTCGAGCGGACCAGGTTCAGAAATGCGCCAAGCAATGGGTGTTGCAGTATTCTCTGGCATGATTGGGGTGACTATTTTTGGCCTTATCCTCACGCCACTGTTTTACTATGCTCTGGCTAAGCGTGGCAAACATAACGCCGAGTTAGCTGAACCAGTCGAGTCGCACGACTAAATACCTAATGGGATCAATCATCACAAAAAAGAGCTAACCCTAGGGTTAGCTCTTTTTTATTGCCCTGCCACTAACTCAAGCATCTGCTGTACATGAACCTTATGCCAAAATATAAATAGTTAAAACAAATTAATAACTTAGATGAAATAGCATTAGGTAATCTAACCCTTTAAAATATAACCGATGTCGACATTCACATTGAAGAGCACCCGCTCATTAGGCTGATGGCGCATTATAAATTGTCTTGCTGTTGAACATGATCAACAAGACTGGCTATCGACATATTTTGCTCAAACGTTGGGTTTTTTAAGCGTGTTGCAAACCAAAAACGCGGCTTCCAATAGATATTATTCAAACTCGAAATTTTGACCCCTTTTTTAGTCGAGGCATGTAAAAAACGATTGTTGCCCATGTAAATACCGACATGGCGAACGGTTCGAGTGGTTTTAAAAAACACTAAATCGCCCGTTTGCAACTGAGCTCGCGGCACCTCTTTACCCATAATACGCTGCGCGTTTACAGTACGAGGTAATTTGTCACCGACAATATTAAGGTAAGCCAAATACACAAATCCTGAACAATCAATACCGTTTTTACTCAGCCCACCTAAACGATAAGGGGTACCTTTCCATTCGTTATGAAAACTTAGCAGGTTTGACTCGCTCCATTTTGGCGGCGGTTGCAACATAGGCGGTACCGCCACAGGTATAGGCGCAACCACAGGAGGCTTTGCCGCACACGCAGACAACAACACCACTACACAACCAACTAATAATCCTTTAGTCAATTCGACCCACTCCAAGACCCGAAAAATCACCCAAAATATAAACGTGTCACAATAAGCAATCAAAATCACGCTTGCCGATATAGACGTTTAACGAGTCATCATTTGCATGCACTGCACTAAAGCCCGTTTAGTCGCTATTTTATCCGCTTTAATTTGTGAGCGTAGCATAGTTCCTTGCCAGTTTGACCAAAAAACACTCGCTAATATTGATGCCGATAAGTCGGCACGAATATGCCCTTGTTGTTGACCTTGTTGAATAAGTGCACTCAATAAACCTAACCATTTATCGTAAAGATGAGTCAATGTTTGATGCAATAATAGTGATTGTGGACTCACCTCAACCATCAAGTTACCGATAACACAGCCGCGAGGCTGATGACCACTAAAAAGCTCATCAATGAGTTGATGATAGCCATTCAATAGCGTCGATAAATTGGCTTTAAAATTCGCACTAGGATCAATCGCAATGGGTTGAATGCGTTGTTGGAAATAATGTTCGGCAACGGCAGCTGCAAACGCTTCTTTACTGGCAAAATAATGGTAAAAAGAACCTTTAGGAATGCCGACTTCATCGAGGATCAATTTAATGCCTACGCCACTGTATCCATGCAAAGCAAAAAGCTTTTCGCCTACGGCACAAATCGACTGTTTACTGGTGATATTTTTGTTCATAGGGCCTCCCATTTTAGTGACAGAATAAACAAGAATAGACCAGTCGTCTACATTTTTGCGAAACATCGAGTCTGTTATTGTATTGTCATGGTAAAATAAGCATTATTAGTGAGTATTTGGCTTAATACTCTCGTCCAGCCGTTGATTGTCGGTGCGTTTCAGCGCAACCGTGGTCGATATGCTGATGACCCCTTTTCTGGCACTGTTTGCGCTTGTACAACACGCTTCAGCTGCCACTTAACAACAAGATACAAGTACATATCAACGCAGTAAAATAACCGCTTGCGGTATTAATTATCCCAACCAAAAGCTAGCGACTTAGCAAACATTCGCTAAAGGTGTTTACTGACATTAGGTATAAACACCTTTAGGGACTTGGGCTTGACTTTAATACACAGATCTTCAGATTCAAATAACTCACCGTCAATCACATATTGGCATGACGAATCAGTATTTAAGTAGATTTTCTTGGCTTGTACATGCCGAATACCACTCACTTGATCATCCTCACGCGCTCCGGTTAAGCCAGCAAATAGCAGCTCGGTCATACTCAATAATTGTTGTTGTGATACTTCACTCGACTCAATCCAAGTAATGTCTAACAAGCCATCGGTGATATTGGGTTCACCATTACCTTGTGCTAACAAACTGGTAAAGGGTGCAGCATTGGCAATCACTAGGCTAGTGGTGTTAATCACTTGAATTTCACCACCATCAAGCTGTAACCTCATCGACAATGGTTGGTTTTCTTCTATCGCCTCCCACAAACCATTAAGATATGCCCACTGGCCTAGCTGATCTTTTCGGTCACGATCAGCTTTTTCAATCATTTTTTGCTCAAAGCCTAATCCCACCAGCAACAACATCAACTGATTATTACAAATGGCGGTATCAATTCGCTGACAATGACCTTGAATTAAAATATCAAGCGCTTGCGACACAGGAACCAACTTACTGGTTACGCCAAATAAGGTATGACTTAGTGCGTTGGTGGTTCCCATCGGAATAATACCTAAGAAAATATCAGTATCGACAATAACCGATGCCACCTCGTTAACTGTGCCATCACCACCGCAGGCCACAATAATATCCGCACCCTTGTTTTTGGCATGTTCGGCGAGTTGCCCAGCTGACTTATCTTTGGCGGTATGCAGCACTTCAAGCTGAAAATAGTCCGACAAGGTTTGGATTATATGATCAGCTTCATCATGCCACTTGCCACCACCTGACACTGGGTTAACAATTAACCAAGCGCGTTTGTGGATGTTAATTTGGTTCCGGCTATGCATTTTCTCTACCGCAGCCAACTGCCATTTATTTAACCGTGCCGTTTGACGAATATTATTAATGGATTTAAGCACATCACTAAAATCACTGTGTTGATCACGACACACCAAATAAGCCGCTAACACCAACACAGAACGTCCTCGACCTAAGGCACAATGCACCACCACATTTTTGCCGTTACCGACTTGAGTGTGCAACCAATTGATGGCTTGATTTAACTGCGCGACAGTCGGCACGCTGTGATCCAATACGGGAATATTTAAATAGGCGATATGTTCATCAACCAAGGTCCACTCTAATGCGTCAAATTCGGCAGTAACATCCAAAATCGCATCAATTTTTCTTTCCTTAAGCAGGCTAATATCACTCGGAAACAATCGACAAGCCAAATACAACTGCTTATCAATTTTTTGGATTGCGGGCACTTTATCGTGCTGTCTCGCCCAAGCGTTATACACTTGGCAACCCATTAAAAATGGAATAAAACTCCAACTGATATACCAAGGAATACTGCCATCTTGGCTTTTACGGAATATGCCTGCGCTATTAACCCAATACGCCGAACTCACCAGCCCCAAAGACAATGCAATCCAGCCAAAAATGAGCTTAAGTACCACGTAAGGAAGCGCCACACATAAGCACAAAGCCAATAATACGCCAAGGGTATAATAATATTTAATATGAATTCGGCTGAGCATGGGGGTCCTCCTGCGATAGAAAAGCAGCACATGTGTGCTGCTTGGGCTAATGCTTATTGTAATAACACTCTGGTCTCTTCGCGGCAGTCACTCAAGTATTCCACTTCAGCTTACATTAGCGTAAAGGCAATTACCCCTACATCAATAATCCTAAGCTAAAAAGCTTAATGGCTCTGAACGGATAAAATAGTTAATTAGATAGATTTGGTAGTTAACAGTCTGGATCTTCTGCTTTCATACCTTCTTTTACATCTTCACATGCATCTTCAACAGCATTACCTGCATCTTGGATCATTTCATCCACTTTCTCGCCAGCATTCTCAGCTTTGTTATCTGAACAGGCTGATAAACCTGCGGTTAAAAACACCATTAAGCTTGCCATTGTCAGTAATTTTAATAATTTCATATTCATCTCCAAGATGATGGTTGTAATCGAATAATTTTATATCGCTAACCTTATCTCGAGTTAAGAGATCAGGTTAACTACTATGCTCGGGGACCTTTGCCTCTAATCGCATTGGCTACTAATGAAATCACCAGTAACACAATAAAAATAAAGAAAATAATTTTCGCGATACCTGCTGCGGCACCGGCAATACCCGTAAAACCCAATAGACCCGCTATAACGGCTATAACTAAAACATTAATGTCCAGCCCAACATAAAAACCTCCTTGGTGTACGGTTCACATTGTGATGTGCGTTGAATTTACGCTGACGGTTGACACAAATATCTTATCTCTATCGTCAAAATTAACGATTCACACCACGACTATGTGTTAGTTAAAGCTAACATTGTGCCAACTTCAACAAAAAACTATAAGACCATGATTTGTAGATATTTTAATTTAAGGTAAGAAGATCAATAATGAAGAAGCCATAGTCGAGCAGGCAATTTTTACCGATGATACGGTAAGGATTTCAGGCTATCACGGTTAGGTAGCGAAATATCGATATGTAAACAAAAATGCATCTATTAGCTGTAATGGCTTACCCTTTATGAGGCAACTTAAGTGAAATTAAGGCAGCAAGAGCGACAAAACTACTGGATATCCATAAACAGGCTTCTAAGCCATATTCTTGAAACACCCAACCTGAAAGTACTGTACCCATTAACCGTCCCATGGCATTAGCCATATAGTAAAAACCCACATCCAGTGACACTCCATCACTGCTGGCGTAGCTAACGATTAAGTAGCTGTGCAGTGATGAATTAATCGCAAACACCGCGCCAAATAACAATAAACCCGCTATTAATGTTACCTGGATATAAAAGTCAAAATGCAGAGTGAGAGCAATAGCCGCCGGGATCAGTAATAAGTAGCTTGCCCATGCAAATGCAGCTCGACCGCTCGGCACTTTGCCCTGCCGTTTACCGGTGAAATAAGGTGCAATAGATTGTACGATCCCATAACCAATTACCCAGCTAGCCATAAAGCCGCCAACCCACCAATGATCCCAGCCAAAGGTTGTGGCTAAAAATACCGGTAATGCCACCACAAACCATACATCTCTGGCGCCAAACAAAAACATCCGCGCCGCCGACAGTAAGTTAATCGCCTGACTTTTCGAAAAAATATCTTTGAATTTGGGTTTGTTTTTAGCTTTGCCTAAATCATCTTTTAAGGTCACTAAACTAAATAACCATACAATGCCTAATAACGTGGCCATTAACATAATAGCCCCTCTAAATCCCAAGCCCGTAAGCAACACACCACCTAAAAAGAACCCCACCCCTTTTAAGGCATTTTTAGAACCGGTTAACAGCGCCACCCACTGATAAAGCTTACCCTCGGCATCTGCTGGCACCAGAGTTTTAATGGCACTTTTGGCGCTCATTTTATTCAAATCTTTGGCGATACCCGACAAGGCCTGCGCTGCCATCACGTAAACCACTGTGAGCATGTCAGCAGGCACGGTTAGCATGGCTAACGCCACGATTTGCAGGCCTAAGCCAATATTCATGGTGTTATTAAGGCCAAGCCTTGCCCCTAACCAACCGCCAATAAGATTGGTGATCACCCCAAAGATTTCATAAAACAAAAACAACATCGCAATATTTAACGGGCTGTAACCTAGCTGATGAAAGTACAGCACCACCAGCATACGCAAGGCGCCATCGGTTAAGGTAAATGCCCAATAATTAGCGGTGATCAGCAAATACTGCTTTATCGATGGTGGTAAGCTACGCAATGAAACCAGCCCCATGAACGCTATTCCTTATCAGCTAAGCCGACTTTGCGCGCCAGCTCTGCAGTGCGATTAGCGTATCCCCACTCATTGTCGTACCACACATACAGCTTAACTTGGGTGTCATTGACTACCATGGTCGACAAGGCATCGATAATGCTTGAACGTGGGTCGGTTTTATAATCTACCGACACTAATGGACGTTCTTCATAGCCCATAATGCCTGCAAGTTCTTGTTGTGATGCCTGCTTAAGCAGCTGATTTACTTCTTCAACTGTAGTGCCTCGCGCCACTTCAAACACGCAATCGGTAAGCGAAGCATTAGCTAACGGCACGCGTATCGCATGGCCATTTAACTTGCCTTTTAGCTCAGGAAAAATATGGGTGATGGCAGTCGCTGACCCCGTGGTGGTCGGAATTAAACTGATGCCACAAGCCCTTGCGCGGCGTAAGTCTTGATGCGGTGCATCCAAAATAGTTTGGGTATTAGTAATGTCGTGGATTGTCGTCATCGAGCCATGCTTAATGCCAATTTTCTCATGGATCACTTTCACCACTGGCGCCAAACAGTTGGTGGTACAAGATGCCGCGGTCACTATAGGGTGGATGGCTTTATCGTATAAATGCTCGTTTACACCCATCACAATGTTTAACACGCCGTCTTCTTTTACTGGCGCAGTCACCACAACCCGTTTTACACCTTGATCTAAATAAGCTTGCAGCAAGGCTGTGGTTTTTATCTTACCTGATGCTTCAATCACCACGTCACATTTTGACCAATCGGTATCTTTAGTCGCAATATTACGACTACAAGGAATGGCGTTACCATTAATCACTATCGCCTCCCCATGATGGGTCGCCTCATGATGCCAACGGCCATGCACTGAATCAAAGGTCATTAAATGGGCCAAGGTCGCAGCGTCGCCAGCAGGATCGTTAATGTGCACTATTTCAACATCGTCCCAATCATATGCAGCGCGCATAGATAAACGTCCCATACGGCCAAAACCGTTAATGCCTATTTTTATCGTCATAATGGTGTCCTACTAAATAAAGTTAACTAACCTCAACTCGAGTAAAAGATGAGGTTAACAATTAAAAGCATTGAAATAATCGCGTTGGATCGAATGCGTCAGTGCTTTTGGCCGTAAGCTTTGCACCGCAGTTACTGCTTTATCTTTTGGCCAACCAAGGCTGGCAAGAATTAACCCAATCACTAATCCAGTGCGTCCCGAACCGCCTTTGCAATGCACCGCAATGGTGCCTTGGTTATTAATCACCTCAATAATCTGCGCTTTATTAGCTAACCAATTAGCTTCAAATTCGGCACCGGGTGCGGCATCGTCTAAAATGGGCAATTGCACCCAGGCGATCTGTTGTTTGGCGCATTCTGTCGGTAGTTCGGTAGCATTATTGCGCGCCATTTCGTCATCGAACATCAAGGTGATTAACATCTGCGTGCCGGCACGTTTTAATGTGGCAAGCGACTCGATTAACGGTTCATCTTTGGTACCAGGGCACGGGGTAAAAATTAATTTGGCGCCATTCTCACACAATGAGTCTAATGGCGAATCTAACGCTAAGATATCGAAAGGATGTTGCTGCATGATTAATTCCACTGTTAATTTAGAACGTATTATTTCGTCGTCATAAAAAACGTATTCGAAATACTTATCAAAATAATCGTCAACATTAATGCTTAAACCAATGTTGAGTACGATTAATAATCGCCACCAGCGACAACATCACCGGCACTTCTACCAACACCCCAACCACAGTGGCTAAGGCTGCACCCGAGTGCAAACCAAACAGGGATATAGCTACCGCAACGGCAAGCTCAAAAAAGTTAGAGGTACCAATTAAGCAAGCTGGCCCAGCAATATTATGCTTTAATTTCAATAATATAGCAGCAAAATACGCTATCGCAAAAATCCCGTAAGTTTGAATCACCAATGGCACCGCGATTAAGCCAATGGTTTGTGGGTCGGACACGATAACCTTGGCCTGAAACCCAAACAGCAACACCACAGTGGCCAGTAAGCCGACAATCGACCATGGTTTTAATCTTGCCACTAATCGATCCACTCCTGGTGTGCCGCCTTGATGATTAAGCACATAACGCGTGGTCACACCCGCCATTAATGGCAGTAATACATACAGCACCACTGAAATAAGCAAGGTTTCCCATGGCACCTGAATGTCACTCACCCCCAGCAAAAATGCCGAAATAGGCGCAAAGGCAAAAATCATAATCACATCGTTAACCGACACTTGCACTAAGGTGTAATTAGGATCGCCCTTAGTTAATTGCGACCATACAAATACCATTGCCGTACAGGGTGCAACACCTAATAAAATCATCCCTGCGATATATTCTTGTGCCGATGCGGGGTCAACTAAGTCGGCAAACAGCACTTTAAAAAATAACCAACCTAATGCGGCCATGGTAAAAGGTTTAATCAACCAGTTAACGACAATCGTCAGTAATAATCCCTTGGGGTTTTTACCGACATCTTTAATGGCTGAAAAATCAATTTGCACCATCATTGGGTAAATCATTACCCAAATAAACAACGCCACCACAAGGTTAACGTGGGCAACTTCAAGACTCGCAATGGTCTGAAATACTTGTGGTTGCCATAGCCCTAACAGCACTCCGGCAAGCATACTTAAGCCAACCCATACCGATAAAAATCGTTCAAACAAGCCCATTACGATCACTCCTATTTTGCTGAATCAGCGACAAAAACTCACTTTATTAGGCCGGTTTTGCATAATATCTAGTCGTTGTAGATGAGCCATAATCAAGCCAATATTGTTCTCGGTCGTTGCAGCTATTACAGACTTTGCCCATAACGGTAAATTAGGGTTAATTCGATAAAATACCCACTGGCCATTTTTTCGGTCGCTAATAATAGCGGCCTTTTTTAACAACGCTAAATTGCGAGACACCTTAGGTTGGCTGTCCTCATTCAATGCCTCCATCAGCTCGCACACACATAACTCACCATGATAATGAGTCAGCATTAGGCTTTTTAAGCGAATGTCATCGGTTAAGCATTTATAAAATGCGATGGGATCAACATCGGCGAATACCTCGGGAGGTGTTTCATTTGCGCCAATGACGTCTACCTTGGCGGTCACCTCCGCCGTGGTCTTAGCCTTGGCAGTAACGTTGTTTTCCACCAGTAGAAACATCGACAAGCGGTTATTCAGCTCAGCTAAGGTACTTGAAAAGGGTTGATGACCTGCGCGGCTTTTAGGATCGGGAAAATCCCAAGCCAGTTGTTTACCTGCACCAGGAAAACGACGGCATTCTGTATTGGCTTTATCACAAAGGGTAATCACGTAATCAAATGTTTTACCTGCAAACGTTTGTACGTTTTTAGACACTAAACCACCCGTATCAACACCAAAACGCGCTATGGCCTCAATCGCCCTGCTGTCGATATCTTCGGGCTGAGTCCCTGCACTAAACACATCAAATTGATCAGACGCTTTACTTCTTAGCAAAGCTTCTGCCATTTGAGAACGCGCCGAATTGCCGCTACATAGAAACAACACAGTTTTCTTTTTCATTGGTGGCACATCCAATTAAAACACACTGAACATTGTATATATGCTTTTTTACATATACAACCAAGAAAAACAAAAAAGCCTATTCTGTAAATGAATAGGCTTGAATGGTTAACTTAAATGAAGAGGTCGCTTTAGTGCTTATCTAACCAGTTAAGCGCCAGTGGCCATAAGGTTTGCGACTTACTGCTAAAAAACTTCATATGGCCAATGTCTGATAATCCATAATCACTTGGGGTTAAGGTTAAGGTTTGCCCGTTAAGCTTAGGAAACACCGACATCATGTCTGCTACGTTGGCGTTATTGGCAATGTCATCATCAACGGCGTTAACCCACAATGACGGTAAGGTCAGCTCATTGTAATAATGCTGGTGCACGGTTTTACCAAAAGCAGTTTTGACATACCCTTGACCATTGCACCATTGCTGCCATTGTTTGGCGACATCCTTTGGCAATGGCTCTCCCATACCCAGCCACTGAGACTTGGTATGACCAAACATCGCATTACTGAAAGGAATAAAAAAGTTCATAAAAAAATGTGCTTGAATCAGATAAGCCAACTTCATATTTTTTAACTGACCAGAAGAACAGGCAAAATTGAACATTGAACTGATGTCCATCGCATTATGCATTAACCCAATGAGTTGACCACCAGCACTGTGGCCCACCAGATGATAGTTTGTATTCGGAAATACCTCTTTTAAACATTCCAACACCGCAGGCATATCTTTTTCACCCCAACACTGTAACGACGAGGCACTCTTCGCAACTGGCACCGTTGATGATCCACCAATACCCCGGTTATCAAACGTAATAACGCCATAGCCATTGCAGGCAAGGTAGTTAGCAAAATTTCCGTAAAACTGTCTTTTGATCCCAGTAGCAGGCGCCATCAATACCGCACCCTTCACTGTAATAGTTGGCTCATAAATAGTTGCAGCAAGTAACTCACCATCGCTGCACTTAATTGTCATTTGCTTTACATTCTGCTGATTCATCGTTTTTAGTTACGCCAAATGGGTGTTAATGCAAATTATCTATATGCCAAGATATTTTGTACCATGGGGGGTATTAAAACGATAGTTTTAATCTTGTGTTTAAAGTAAATACTCGGCCACACTGGCATGATAGAACATCCATTACCTTTATAAAGAACAAGCCGTTTCCACAGGTGTCTTTCCATCAAGGTCGTTTTATGGCTTGTTGTCTAGTGTCGTTACTGTTGAAAAGTCTGAGGTTGAGTCCCTAGCTCCCAAAGGGGCCAATCTTGAAAACTTAACATTGGAAGGCTTAGCGTTAGAAGGATGGCATTCAGAGAATAAGACTGGTTGCCATTTATCTTCTGCAGGGGTTTATTGCTTATGACTATCATCCTTAATATCACTCGACACTCAATATATTCCTTATTGCTGTTTAACAGCGATAAGCCCACCAACATCCCTTGGTGATTTCAGCTCACCGCTTTTACTGATTACTTCACCACTTAAAATCCCCAGACTACTGGTTCTTTTATCATAGTTACAAATCTAAACGGCCAACCCTGCCGCGACACCAGAGCTCCAGGCCCATTGAAAATTAAACCCGCCTA
This sequence comes from Shewanella sp. S1-49-MNA-CIBAN-0167, assembly GCF_040310145.1. Lineage (NCBI taxonomy): Bacteria > Pseudomonadati > Pseudomonadota > Gammaproteobacteria > Alteromonadales > Shewanellaceae > Shewanella > Shewanella sp. S1-49-MNA-CIBAN-0167. Next base: position 41,150 of record NZ_JBEOPO010000035.1, read on the forward strand.
ACCAACCACTTACGTCCATTACTTCACCAATAAAATACAATCCTGGGACCTTGTTGGCTTGCATGGTTTTAGATGACAGTTCATTGGAGTCAACACCACCTAAAGTGACTTCTGCGGTGCGGTAACCTTCAGTACCATTCATGATGATTGACCAATGATTTAACTCATTAGCCAGCTTTTCACGCTCACCATGACCGAGTTGGTTTAGGGCTTTATCTAATTGAGACTCTTCAAATAGCGCTTCAACCAAGCGTTTAGGTAACCATTGGCTTACTGTATTACGTAGACTTTGTTTTGGGTGATGTTTTAAGGCAAATTCGATTTTATCTAACGCGCTTTCACCCGGCAACAAGTTGATTGAGATAGCTTCACCTGGCTGCCAATAATTTGAAATTTGTAATACGGCTGGACCTGATAGACCGCGATGAGTAAACAATAAAGCCTCACTAAACTGGGTGCCATCTTGCGCGGTAATGGTTGTTGGCACGGCAATGCCAGATAACGGCTCAAAACGAATTTTTTGATCGCTATGCCAAGTGAACGGTACTAGGCCTGCACTGGTAGGTAACACTTTTAAGCCAAATTGCTCTGCCAACTTATAGCCATAAGGCGTGGCACCCAGCTTTGGCATCGATAAGCCTCCGGTGGCAATAACCAGTGAATCACAGCTTAAATCACCGTTAGAGGTATTTAAATTGAAACCGGCTTCAGTCTTGCTAACCGAGAGTATTTCAGTGCGCAGCTTTACCTTGGCACCTGCCCATTCGCACTCGGTCATCAACATAGTGACGATTTCTTTAGCGGAGTCATTACAAAATAACTGCCCATGGTCACGTTCATGGTATTCAATCCCGTGTCGCTCAACCAGTTCAATAAAGTCGCTTGAGCGATAGCGGGCCAATGCCGATTTCACAAAGTGCGGATTACCACAAATAAACTGCTGCGGCTCAACTTTTTGATTGGTGAAGTTACAACGTCCGCCGCCACTGATCAGAATTTTTTTGCCTGCTTGTTTGGCATTATCCAGCACCAACACATCACGACCTCGATAGCCCGCGGTAGCAGCACACATTAACCCTGCCGCACCGGCGCCGATAATGATTACGTCATGATGTTTCACGTTTTACTCCACACGGTTTAAATGGGTTACTTGGTTCTTAATTGATAACTATTAAATGCAAAAAAGGATGCTATTTTAGCATCCTTTTTACTAGGGTCTGTTAACCTTTATGGCTAACTTAACTACTGTGCCGCACTATTTTTTGAGTGTTTCAGACTTTTTATCTCGGCTGAGTAACACTTTTGACGCTTCAACAGGAGATTTACCTTGGTAAAGCACTTGATAGATTTGCTCAGTAATCGGCATTTCTACCCCTAGGCGTTTGGCTAAGGTAAACACTTCTTTGGTATTACGGTAGCCTTCGACTACTTGACCAATTTCTTGTTGCGCGGTGATCACGTCTTTGCCTTGACCTAAAGCCAAGCCAAAACGACGGTTACGCGACTGATTGTCGGTACAAGTTAACACCAAGTCACCTAGACCCGCCATGCCCATAAAGGTTGATGCATCAGCGCCAAGCGCGACACCTAAACGGCTAAGTTCGACTAAACCACGGGTTATTAATGCCGTACGAGCATTAGCACCAAAGCCAATACCGTCAGACATTCCAGCACCAATCGCAATCACGTTTTTAACCGCGCCGCCTAGTTGTATACCAGTAAAGTCGTCATTGGCGTAAACGCGCAGACGTTCTGGACTGTGGAGTAGCTCAACCAAATCATGAGTAAACTGAGGGCAAGTACCGGCAACCGAAATGGCTGTTGGTAAACCAGCCGCTAATTCTCTCGCAAAGGTTGGACCTGACAATACCGCCAATGGATACTGTTCGCCTAATTGCTCGCGGGCAACATCTTGTAATAAACGACCGGTTTCGGGTTCTAGCCCTTTAGTCGCCCACACAATCCGAGCATCTTCACGCAATAACGGCTTAGCTCGTTTGAGTACATCACCAAATACATGGCTAGGGACTACCACTAAGATATTTTTGCTTGCCGCGAGTGCCTTTCCTAAATCAGCTTCGATGGCTAAACAATCAGGAAACTGAATACCAGACAGAAACTCCTCATTACTGCGCTGCTCAGTTAAGCGCGCCATATGATCGGCTTCATGACCCCAAAGTAATACCTTGTGGCCGTTACTGGCTAAAGAAATAGCAAGGGCGGTGCCATAAGAGCCCGCCCCTAATACCGTGATTTCGGCAGCGTTATTCATAGCTTATGCTGTGACTTCTTCGGCAGAATTTGCTTGTTCTGCTGCAGTTTGACGCTGTTGAACGTACTGAGCAAATAGCGCATCAAAGTTAACTGGAGCAAGGTTTAGTTGTGGGAAAGTACCACGGCCAACTAAATTACCCACTAATTCACGTGCGTATGGGAATAATACGTTAGGGCAGTATGCACCTAAAGAATGAGCAAGTTGTTGCTCAGTTAACCCAACGATGGAGAAAATACCCGCTTGCTGAACTTCACATAAAAATGCGGTGTCTTCGCCGTTTTTAGCCGTAACGGTTAACGATAAAATCACTTCATATGTGTCATCAGACAGCTTGTTGCTGCGAGTATCTAAATCTAATTTTACTTCTGGGTTCCATTCTTTCTGGAAAACAGCTGGGCTGTTTGGCGTTTCAAAAGACAAATCCTTTGTATAAATACGCTGAATGTTGAACTGTGGTGCTTGCGCTTCGTTGTTTGCTACTTCAGCCATAATTTCCTACCTATCGATGTTATTTAGCTTTTCTGTGAAGCTAATTGTGTTGGGCTTGCTCTTAATGTATATAGAATTAATCTAACATTAGTGCTATCCCGTAAAGTTGATCCGGCTCGATAAATGGTAACGAACAAGATCTTGATAATAAACAGTGTTAGCTCATTCCCAAACTTGTTAACACTGAATACCATTAAGCAACAGTATTAACGCTTGCTTTTAACTACGGGTAAATTTGCACCCTTCCATTCGCCCATGCCACCTTTAAGGTTAGACACGTTTTCAAACCCTTGTTTAGTAAGAAGTTGAGCGGCTTGAGAAGATGTAGTACCTGAGTCACATACTAATATAATGGGGTTAGTTTTGAAATTTTCAAGGCTAGTGACTTGATTATTTTTAATTTCTGATAAGGTCACATTAAGCGCATCAACAATATGGCCTTTTTTAAATTCTTCTTTACCTCGCACATCAACGACTCTGGCATCTTGCTTATTCACCATGAGTGTTAGCTCTTGATGACTGACAAGTTTCACTTTTGATATACTTGATTTAATGACACTGAAAACAAGCGTTACAAACAAGCCGACCCAAGCCAAACTTAACATTGGGTTCGCTTTAAAAAATTCCATATATTCTTGCATAATTACTAATTTCTCTGACGATGACTAAGATGAGATGGCCTCGAGTATATCGTTTTGCTCGGCAGTTTTCATTAAAGAAACACCTAAAATAGACGCTTTAAGCCGACTTATTCGTGACTGGTCCCTCGTTATTAGCTGCTTTAGTTATATCTTCAAACCTATATGCCTTTTGCACATTATCAAGAAGTAGTAATATTCATACAATTGAAATTTTATAACACTTCTATTTTCAACTTAAAAGGTACTTGCATGACGACAACAAAACGTCCACTCGCATTACTTATCCTTGATGGCTGGGGTTCCCGTGAAAACACGCAAGATAATGCGATTTTTCATGCCAACACCCCTGTTTTAGATAAGCTCAATGCGCAATATCCTCACAGTCTTATTTCGGGTTCTGGTATTGACGTCGGATTACCCGATGGCCAAATGGGTAACTCTGAAGTAGGCCATATCAATATTGGTTCAGGCCGAATTGTGTATCAAGAACTCACCCGCATCAGTAAAGCGATTGCCGACCATGAGTTTGAGAAAAACCCAGCACTTTGCGATGCGGTAGACAAAGCCATTGCCGCTAACGGTGCCGTTCACATTATGGGGCTTTTGTCTGCCGGTGGCGTTCACAGCCATGAAGAACATATTGAAGCTATGTGCCGTATGGCCGTTGAGCGCGGCGCAACCAAAGTGTACTTACATGCCTTTTTAGATGGCCGAGATACACCTCCGCGCAGCGCTAAAAACAGCTTGCTTCATTTTGACGAGCTATTTGCCTCACTAGGTCATGGCCGCACGGCATCGATTATCGGTCGTTACTTTGCCATGGATCGTGATAACCGTTGGGACCGCGTATCGCAAGCCTACGAATTAATCACCGAAGGCAAAGCCAAGTTCGCTTATGCTTCGGCAGCAGAAGCGCTGGACGCTGCATATGATCGAGATGAAAACGATGAATTTGTTGCTGCATCTGCAATTGTTGATGCTCAAGGCGAAGCAGCTGAGTTAAACGATAACGATTCGCTCATTTTTATGAATTTCCGCGCCGATCGTGCCCGCCAAATTACCCGCTGTTTTGTCAATCCTGATTTTGATGGCTTTGCACGTAATAAAACACCAAAAATCAACTTTGTGATGCTGACTGAATACGCGGCCGATATTAACGCCGCAGTAGCCTATCCATCTGATAATTTGGTGAATACCTTAGGTGAAACCCTGCAAAAGCAGCATAAAACTCAACTGCGCATTTCAGAAACTGAAAAATATGCTCATGTGACCTTCTTTTTCAATGGCGGTAAAGAAGAGCCATTTGAAGGCGAAGATCGCATTTTAATTCAGTCTCCTAAAGTCGCTACCTACGATTTGCAACCTGAGATGAACTCAGCAGAACTGACCGACAAACTGGTCGCGGCTATTGAGTCTGCAAAATATGATGTGATAATTTGTAACTATCCAAATGGTGACATGGTTGGCCATACTGGTAAATTTGATGCTGCCGTTAAAGCCTGTGAAGCGGTTGATGCTTGCATTGGTCGTGTAGTAGAAGCATTAGCCAAAGTGGATGGCGAGTGTTTGATTACCGCCGACCATGGTAACGCAGACCAAATGACCGACCCGATAACAGGTCAACCTCATACGGCCCATACCAGTGAGTTAGTACCGTTTATTTATGTTGGCCGTGACGCCACAATAAAAGACAACGGGCGATTGAGTGATATTGCGCCAACTATGTTAACCTTGATGGGCCAAAGCATCCCAAAAGAAATGAGTGGACGCTGTATTATTGACCTTAAAGAGTAAACATTAACTCGTGATAACTCGTTTATTTGTTAAAGCCAGCATTGTTGCTGGCTTTCTAATCTTTTCATTTGTGGCAACTAGTGCTGATTTGTCTTCACGCCAATCGGCTTTGAAGTCTATTCAAGCACAAATAAACCAACAACAAAATTCGCTCAAAGATACAGCCAAGCAACGCGAAAAGCTTAATTCGTTACTTAAAAGTGATGAACAAGCCATTGCAAAAGCAGCTCAAAAAGTTAATCAATCACAAAACCAATTATCTGCGGTTAACCTAAAAGTTAAAGAATTAGATAAACAACAAGTTAATTTAGCCGAACTGAAACTGAGTCAGCAAGATACCTTATCAAAACAGCTTTCTAGTGCTTATTTGGCTGGTAATCATGATTACACTAAAATGATGCTTAACCAGCAAAATCCGGCTACGGTTGAACGCATGCTGGCGTATTATCAATACCTCAACAATGCCCGTATAAAAGCCATTCAGCAACTAAAGCAAACCAGCATTGATCTTAATAAAATCAAACAACAGCAAGTCACAACGCAACAAAAACTCAATGCTTTAGTGATAGATCAAAAACAACAGGCACAGCAATTAACCAAAGAGCAAAGCCAACGTCAACAAACTCTGACTCAATTGCAACGAACCTTATCCACTAAAGGCGCAAAATTAGAACAACTGCAAATAGAAGAGGCGAGTTTAAAACGCATCGTACAACAAGCTATGATTGCCGCAAAAGCCAATCCAACGATGGATGGATTAGTCAGTCAAAAAGCTAAATTAAAATGGCCAACCAAAGGCCGATTAAGTAAACGCTTTGGTAGCAGCCGCTCAGGACAAATTGTGTGGAAAGGTGCAGTACTTGCTGCACCAGAAGGACAAGATATTCATGCTGTGGCGTCAGGGAAAGTGATTTATGCCGACTGGTTACGTGGTTTTGGTATGGTGCTCGTCATTGATCACGGTAAGGGCTATATGAGCCTCTACGGTCACGCCCAAACACTATTAAGACAACCTGGTGATATGGTAAAAAGCGGCGAGTCTATTGCGCTCGTGGGTCGATCTGGGGGGCAAAGTGAGCCAGGATTATATTTCGAAATCCGTAATAAAGGTAAGGCCGTTGATCCTGCCTATTATTGTCGTTAGCCGCTCAAACACTCGGCATTGATATTCCATGATGTAATGCATTGGTTTAGCGCATTATTGAACACCGGCGAACACTGTCCCCAATATGGCGATAAACAGCCCTTGTAATTAGTACGGTATCAATAGAGATATTCATGACTATAATCAATCTGTTATGCTGATATTCTGCTATACTGATATGAATAATAACTCACAACTAGATAAGCTAAACTTGTGCGCAATCGACTCCTAATCCTATTCTGCCTATGCAGCATCATGCCTGCTACCGCCGCTAAATTAGCCATCATCATTGATGATATTGGTTATCGCCTAACTGACGAAGCCACATTGTCATTACCTAATGCCATCACTTTGTCGGTATTACCCCACACTCCGTTAGGACAAAAACTCGCGCAAGATGGTTTCGATAAAGGTCATGAGATTATGCTGCACCTCCCCATGCAAGCCTTAAATGGTAAAGCACTTGGACCTGGAGGGTTAACAAATGACATGACTGAGGTGCAAATTAAACAGAAATTACAAAGAGCATTCGCTAACATCCCATTTGCTAAAGGGGCGAATAATCATATGGGTAGTTTACTCACTCAGATGGATGAGCCGATGCTATGGGTAATGCAAAGCCTCAAACAGCAACAATTGTTTTTTGTCGATAGTTTTACTACTAAATACACCAAAGCGGGTAGCAAAGCCTTACAACTTGGCGTACCAGTACTAAGAAGGCATGTTTTTTTAGACAACAATATTGATGATCGAGCTCTTGAAAAGCAGTTCCAACAGATAATTAAGCGATCAAAGCAACAGGGTCAGCTCGTCGCTATTGCACATCCTTACCCTGAAACCATTCGATTTTTAAACGCTAATTTGGCTCGTTTAAAAGACAATGGCATCACATTAGTGCCCACATCTCAATTATTTGATGACGTGAATGTCGCGACAACAAGCCAGCCTAATCCATCTGCAACACTGAAATAGATAAGTCCGGTAATGTAGACAAAATCTCTGCTTTGTTCGATATAATATCGGCTAAAGTATATTGATCAAGTACAGCCAAATAGGCGGTAACCGCTTGGCCTAAGACTCCTTTTAATCGACATATTGGCGTAAATCGGCAATATGGTAATTCACAATTGATGGGCGATAATGAATGTTCTAAATCGCGAACCAATTGACCGATTAGTACCTCATCCGCGGTTTTTGCCAATCTAAAGCCACCGCTTTTACCTCTGACAGTTTGTAAATATCCCAGCTTTCCCAATTGATGGATAATCTTAGCTACATGGTTTGAAGAAAGATCAAACACACTGGTCACTTCTGCAATTCGAAATAAACTTTCGCGTTCAGGTTGTACCGCAAGATACATTAAAATGCGAATACCAAAATCTGTATATCGAGTTAGTTGCATGATCTAAAATATCCAAGGTAAATAAAACGGGCAGATTAGCATGTTGAAGACTCTAAATCAGTGATCAACCATAAAGCTTGTTCATTTTTGGTGCCACACACATCAATACTTGCACTAAACTCGGCACATACAACTGGACGATGTGGCTGACCGAAGATCATACACAGATTATCATCATTTAATTGAATACAACGCACCCCAGCAGGTTTACCATTTGGCATACCCGGTATTGCACTAGTAATAGAAGGCGCAATACAGCAAGCACCGCAACCTAGACGACAATTCACACTACTCTCCACGATTTCAAAACAGTTATACCTTCACTTAAACACGTTAAACAGCCATATGGAAAAACAAGCTTAATTTGCAGCAATGCTGCAGATGTTATATCGCCAATAGCAGGCCTTTTCACTCGCTTATTGGCCATTATAACATTTGGATCACTCATCACGCTTCGATAGTCTACAACGAGGTTATCATAACGGTATTCAATAGCGACTAGCAGTGGGTTTAATCTCTATATTAGATCACATTTACATCGTTTAAGCATTAATACAATCAGCCATGATGATACAGTAACCACACATTCAAATAAGGAAATCACCCATGAAACGTCCCGTTATACTTGATTGCGACCCAGGTCATGATGATGCCATTTCACTTATCTTAGCACTCAGTTCTTCTGAGCTTGATGTCTTAGCGGTAACAACCAGTGCAGGTAATCAAACACCAGATAAAACCCTAAATAATGCATTACGAGTATTAACATTGCTCGGGCGTCACGATATTCCGGTAGCCGGTGGCGCACCGAAGCCATTAGCAAGAGAACTGATCATTGCTGATAATGTACATGGAGAAAGCGGCCTTGATGGGCCCAAATTGCCAGATCCAGCCTTTGCGCCTGTAGAACAAACAGCCATTGAACTAATGGCCGATAAAGTTGGCAACAGCAAACAACCCGTCACTCTTGTCCCTACAGGGCCACTGACTAATATTGCTTTATTTTTGGCTGCTCACCCTGAACTGCATCACAACATCGACAGCATAGTGCTAATGGGCGGCGCAGCAGGTGAAGGCAATTGGACTCCAGCGGCTGAATTCAATATTTTTGTCGACCCAGAAGCGGCTGACATGGTGTTCAAATCAAGCATACCTATTGTGATGTGCGGCTTAGATGTGACTCATAAAGCACAAATCATGGATGAAGATATTGAGCGTATTAGAGCAATTAATAACCCTATCGCTCTATGTGTCGCAGAATTACTCGACTTCTTTATGATTTATCATCGAGATCCAAAGTGGGGCTTCACCGGTGCACCACTACACGACCCTTGCACTATCGCATGGTTACTCAATCCATCACTATTTACCGCTGTCGATTGCTGGGTTGGCGTTGAGACGAAAGGGGAGTATACACAGGGTATGACCGTGGTTGATCGTTATCAATTAACCGCTAAACCTCACAATGCTAAAGTATTGTTCGATATTAACCGAACCGGTTTTGTCGACTTCATTGTTGAACGATTAAACGATTACTAGCAAATCAATGCCATGCAGAATCACTTAATTCTGCATGGGTTATAAGGAAATACATGAGCACTTTACTGGTTGTCGGCAGTGCCAACGCCGATCATGTCCTAACATTCAACGAATTACCCCAAGCAGGACAGACCTTAATTAGTCAGCAATATCGACTTGAACTAGGTGGAAAAGGGGCAAACCAAGCTGTTGCGGCTGCCCGATTAAGTAATACTGGCCAGAACGTATGTTTTATCAGTGCTCTGGGTGACGACAGCAACGCAGCAACAATGCGTAAAACCTGGGCCGCCGATGGGATTGACCTAATTGGTTGTTATGAAATAGCCAATGAGAGTACTGGCACAGCGGTGATTTTTGTTAACCAGCAGGGCGAGAACTGTATTGGAGTTGTGCCTGGCGCCAATGCCTATTTGTCTGCACAACATCTTCAGCAACAACAGGCATTATTTACCCAAGCTAATTTCTTGCTGGTTCAACTAGAAACTTCGTTAGACAGTGTTCATCACGCATTAACATTAGCCAAACAACATCACTGCACAACTATCCTTAACCCAGCACCAGCGGCAAAACTGAGTAGCGATTTATTGTGTTTAATAGATATCATTACCCCCAATGAGACTGAGGCTTTCGCATTAACGGGAATTGATGTTATCGATCAACAAAGTGCAGCAAAAGCGGCAGAAAGTCTTCACAGGCAAGGGATTAATATTGTCATTATTACTCTAGGCAGTAAAGGTGCTTATGTCAGTGAAAAAGGCCAAGGGCGAATAATTCCAGCGCCCACAGTCAGCGCAATAGATACCGTAGCAGCCGGAGACACATTTAATGGCGCACTGATGGTAGCATTAGATGAAGGAAAAACCTTAAACGAGGCGGTCAAATTTGCCAATAAAGCATCTTCTCTCGCAGTCACTCGCCACGGAGCGCAAAGCAGCATTCCTTATCGAAACGAATTAGCTTAACCAGTAGTAAAAGTAATCCGGGTACGTTTTACTTCACTAAATCACATGAACGAAAAAGGCCTTTGCAGTAATGCAAAGGCCTTTTTCGTAAGTTTGCGGGCGAATATTACGGCTGCAATAAGATAAAGGACGAGAAGCATGGGAGCCGACGGGACTATTAGCACAAGACTATTAGCACAAGACTATTAACACGAGATTGTTTTGCGCAGATTGAGTTGAGAGTGACCCCATGTAACGTCTACCGCGTTGTGTTTTTAGGGAGTCTACAATCCCCATGTATGGGGTGAATGATCGCTCTATGACTGGTATTTCACCAAATTTCAGATACAAAAAAGCCTCGTCATATGACGAGGCTTAGATGTAATTGGCGGAGTGGACGGGA
>NZ_JBEOPO010000036.1:0-51624 GCF_040310145.1 Shewanella sp. S1-49-MNA-CIBAN-0167
AAGAAGTCTGAAACAGAAACAAGAAATGCAGCTTAAAATTTAAGTAAAGAGTGCCAACTACCTTGAAAAACACCGGGTGCAATAAAGACACTTACAGTTACCAGAGTTAGTTCAAGCTCTCTCAAGCCTAGAATAGCAGCCATTAGCAAGAGTAATTTATTTCTATGTTTTAGCTCAGTTGTTCGGCCAAAGTTTCGGCTAATCAGTGGATCATACAGTTCACCATTAACCAGTGGTCTAACATTCATAAACGCAAATATAGTTATTAACTTGCGTTTATACTGGGCTTTATTTATCTAAATGGCAACCGATAAAGCAGCAAGGCCGCATTATTAGCGGCCTTGGGATTAGGGATATAGGAAACGTTCGTCAGAAAAAAGCTCATTAAAGGGGGTTGGGTTTAAATATTTTATTTATTCGATTTCTCTCAGCGCTTTTTTTACTTCAGTTTCAGCGCTGTCTAACTCTCTTATCGCTTTACGAATATCATAATCATCTTCTACACCGGACTCCTACAAATCATCATTTCGATATACTTTTGCGCCAGAACTGTCAGTTGCGCTTTTTATAACCGATGATTTCACCCTGTAAAAACTTATCTCTGGGTAAGACTAATAACTCCAACCCAACCCCCCTAAGTGCTTTGCCTAACACTAAAGCGCTAGCTTTCGATTTATCTCCTTCAATCTCAGATAATGCCTTCCTTGTTATGCCAACCATTTTGGCATATTGCTCTTGATTAGCGAACAGCATTTCAGTACGCAATCTCTGTAAAGCCTTACCCGTCGTGATCTGACTGGTCATAAGCTCAATGCAAATACTTTTCATAAGCTCATCTTTGACAGAGCTCGGCAATTTTTGACGCTTTGCAGCAAGTGGTAGTCGGCCATGACGATTATCTTGGGCTAGCATTTTGGCCTTTTCTGTCATAGTAATTTCCAAGTTTTGAATTTCTTCTCTAAATGTTCATACCCCATACTTGGGGAAGAGAGAATAGATTGGGGAACACCTCGGTTTCCAAGCCTTTGCTTGAGATCAAGTAATTCTATTGCTGTCTGAGCCAATGCATCTAAAAGCGCTTTTGGTTCAATAAGATCAGCAAGACTATCGGCGATGTTAACAAAATCATATTGTCCACCTAATTCAAGTCCTCCTCCCCATACAAAAGTCCTTGATATCACTTCTGGATCGGCTTTCATGGGGGCAAAGTCATAAATAGGCGCCAGGGACACACAGTTGTTCTGCTTGATGAATGACGTATTACGACCGTGATTATCGGAATTACCAAAAGCAATATTAAGCAAGTCCCTGCGAACCCACTCGATAACAAACGCTGCGATTCCATTCTCTGCATCGAGAAACGTTGTTGTTTCACTGTTATCGTTTTTTAAAGTAAACACTTCTATTAAAGCGCGGATCACCTCGCCATGCTCCATCATAGTAGCAGGAGCAATATCTAACACAGAGTAAACTGACTCCATACCAAGCAGTTGCTGTTTATTGCCTATTGTTGCAACATCAAACCTCGGCAACCAAAGTGATGGACCTCGCTCGCTCTCTATCAAGCGCATTTCATCAGTGGGTATAGTATCGAAACCAAGTGCTTTAAGTTCGTGATAGAAGTGAAACTCAGCCCTTAAAATATCGTGGTCGATACTTGCGCTTCCTCTTGGAAATTTGACTAAGTATCGGGTGTCTAGATTGCTTGGATTATCCTGAAAGGTATCGATCCACACTCTGTCATCTGGATCACAACGAAGAAGTAATTTAGGCGCAGCACCACCTGCACCAGACGCACCGCCAGCAGCGGCTCCATTGGCCTGTGCGTATTCGATAAAGTCGACTTCAAGCCTACAAACATCGTCAACGCTAAACGTTACCGGTATTGGGTTAATCATCGTTTTAGGTACCGACTCCTTCACCCTGATATTGCCTATCGGTGCGATAGTACCTTGAGATAACAAGATAAAATTCCTGGTAAACTTATCTTCATCGAGCAAGCGCAGTGTTCGTAGCCAGTATTTACGACTTGAGCCTGAGGGAATAATGTCATCTAAAAAACGAAACCAGTTTTTATGATTTCGATAGGGCATGCTGTCGTTTGGCAAAGTAACGCTGGCTGCTGTTTCTGCAAAATCATTATAGTGTCCAAACACATGATCTATTTCATAGTCCAGCCGACAAAAGCTTGGCTCAAGGTGTTCAGCAAACTCGATAGTCGCAACATCATGCCACTCAAAAGCGTAGTTAATTTGAATCGTAATTGCTTTAGACATTATGTATCCATTTCGGTTCAATAATGAGTGTAAAACCAATTTATTGAAACAATATTAGCACATTAAATAGCTATTACATCATTTATTGACACGATTTCGACTCAAAAAATTAAAACCAGTTTGTGACTACAGAGCGCCTTAAGTCACCTAGATTCTGTCAAACAATCGCAAATGAACACCGTTTAGCCCGTTAAATAAGTGCATTTGTGGGCAGTAAAAAGCAAATAGCCACTGCTCGTTGTGTTGAGGCTAACATGGAACATGCTCAATCAATCGTCTTTATCGATCTTGAAAACGCTAGAGGTGAGGAGTCTCCCGAGCCAAAGCAACAGCCCGCGCAGCTCTCGTCGTAATAGAACGTCTTACCCCAAAAGGGAAATAACAAAAAACCTTAAAATCAATAGCTTAACAAAATATTTCGAGCCTATTTTACCGATATCCCAACCATCCTCTACCATTTGACTTTATTTGCTTTTTATCCGTACTCATACACCAGTGAGACTGAAAACCACTCAAACATCAGCCATTGAGACACATTTTTCTGAGGTTGTTGGATGAGACATTCACGTGGATGGCCTCAGCGTAAGTCAGATGGGATCTGTTTTATACTCTGGTAAGCCCATTTATCGATGACTGAAAGCCATGTGGCTTCGCAGAAAAAGGCTGACGTTCAGTCACGGCAATAGATTTTTGCTGCGACTTAACGTCAGGCCGAGTGGACATCAAAACCCAGTTGGACGGAGTGAGGCCATTACTCACTGTGACATCAATCCCTCGCATAGCGCTCAATGATTATGCACACACTACAATAAATGGTTTAATGCTTAGGCACTATGACGTTAATAAGTATATTCAACGTCATAGAAGCCTAAATTCATTACATCACTTCCTTTTGATAACGGACTGAGATCAGGATCAGCCATTCGACTTTGTTCAACCGCTAACCTTCGCCATTCATCCAACGTTTTTTTATCACCATAACTTGTCGCCAAAAATTGGATATACCGATCACCTAATACGTTAATACTCGCGTCCAGCGAGGGGGTGAAACTGAAGTTAGGTATGGTTCCCCTGATCCCACCATGCAACCGCCACACTACACCACCATCACCGTTTCTCCCACCGAGGACTATTTGACCAAAAGCAATGTCATCACTGGCATTAGAAAAATCATATTGATAAGGGGCTTGTTGGCTGCGTATTGTTTCATATAATGAATATGCCTCTTTAGAAAACGCGTTATTAACATCCAATACCATTTCGCTTGAAGCATTACCTTGCTGATCCAGCTTACGAATGGCCGAATTGGCAGAATAACCCACAGTGTCGTAAACATTAATTTGTTTAGTTATATTAGATGACACGTAATAATGTCCTCCAATAGTCGGATAAATAAAGATGGGCTCATTGGCGTAGTTATAGCTATCCCAGCCACCTGAAGAATAAGCATGTATATCATCTTCACTGCTATTTATCGGATCGTTAACCATGACTCCTTCATGAGTAAAATCATTGAGACTTAAGGTGTATTCATCCAGATTGGTTAAGTCAATCTGTCCAGCTTGACTCGATTGATGATCAGCTGCCACTAACTGAATATCTATGGGCCCTTGCACATCACACCATTCAAGAAAGTAATCTGCCGTATAGGGTGTTAAATATCCCTGTCCACCGTTGATATTAAGTTTGCTATCAGGGGAGGACTCAATCAAATTTTGAACAAAAAATGTGACATCCTTGCAACCACAATCAGGTGCATAGCTCAAATTAGTGAAATGAATGACACCTAAATCTCCCCCTTTCGTATCCATAATGGTATCAATACTCAACGTTCTAAAACCATAATTGCGGGTAAAATAATTCAGCGCAACCGTAGTGATATGTTTAGCATCACTCGGCCATGCAGTAGTTAACAGACCATTTGAGTCTGTTACATGCTCTGCAATCACGTCGCCTTGTGCATTATGAAAAAGAACTTCTACACCCGCTTTGGGCGATTGTACATTACATTTATTCGTCACAACGGTATTGAGCGTAAGTTGTGTATTGATTGGATTGTTTGATGGTTCACCCGAGTTGGTGGTTCCTGCATCATCGCCGCTGCCTCCACCACATCCTAATAATAGTATTGAGGTGAATGACGAAGTTAGCATCCATTTTGTCGTTCTCATATCTCTTCCTTAATATGATCGAGCTGAACAGTGAAAGGGAAAGCCCCATCAAAAAGTTCATGTTAAGTTTATAAAAATAGGAATAACACCGATTAAATACAGAGTGGCCACACCTTCGTGGAATACAATTTAAGACTCCCTGTTTGGCGAATAATATAACTGATACTAATCGTTCACCCAAACGATTTGTTGTCAATTTGATTTCTATTTGTTAAATTCTCGTGCAGCTTGCTTCATCGTCCAGCGACTCCCGCCGATCAGTCGTATCAATTAAACCACATCACAGGTGAGGTTTAGCGGATACACACTGTCATTAAGCATAAACTGCAATGGCACTGATACTCACCTCTTCTTTATTAACCAGACAAACTGGAGTTTAACACTAGGTTGGGGCGTACCATTTGATTAATGATTACGGGCAATAAAGCGTCGGGTAAGCTTCAGGAAAGGCCGCTCCCCACAGAATTATGGTTTTCTGGTATTTTTACATTGGTCCTCTTGTATTCCATAACCAGAACAGGGTTTCCTCTGCGAACTAACTGTCATAACCGCTTCTTTCTTGTATTTAACCTGATACATAAAGGTTTAATAGATAAGAAATGTTAGATCACGCTGCTTTTTAACGATAATGCTACCATCCACTAAACTCGCTTTAGTATAGAGTAAGACTCTGTCAAAAAAGGTCGATTTTATCATGACGATAAAACCTACCGCTATCAACGTTATTTAGTTGCTTAGCGATGAAGCTAATTTTAGTAGTGGTAACGACACGAAATTAGCGTGATAGCGTGATCATCAACAGCATAAACAAGCCTATTTGTGTCATCAATACGACGCGACCAAAAGCCAGATAAGTTTTCCTTTAGTGGCTCTGGTTTACCTATGCCCTCAAATGGCGAACGTTTAACATCATTGATCAGCTTATTAATTCGCTTTAGTGTTTTCTTGTCTTGAGTTTGCCAGTACAAATAGTCATTCCAAGCATCGTCAGTCCAGGAAAGTAAACGCATGCGACTACTCATCAATTAACTCTCGTGCTGTTGTTTTACCAGCACGATACTGCGCTATGGAACGATTTAAATGCTCGGCATTTTCAGGCGAGCGAAGTAAATGAACTGTCTCCATAAGACTATTGTAATAGTCTAGAGACATAACCACTGCATCTTCCGAGTCACGGCGAGTTATTACGGTTGTGTCAGCATCATTAACGACACCGTCTAAAACGGCTTTGAGACTGTTTCTAGCTTCAGTAAAAGATACGATCTTCATATGAACCTCCACATGTACATTTAATTGCACAAGTATAGCCTTATACGTTTAAGTTGTACAGCTAATTGGACATGTGATATTGATAAGGCAACTAACGTTTTAGTCATTTATGCATTGCACTGTTTGCATCAGGCAAAAAATCATAGTTTATTTGAAGCGGTTGTGGTTCTTTCGTATAGGCTGGAATGTTTACCACTTCTACTTTAATCTTCTGTTTTGGTTGATATTTTCTCCCTGGTGAAGTACAAACAGCGTTTCTATATGTTGCAAAGCGACTTATCGATAACGTTTGCTCTATTGCTTCATGTGGCATTGAAAGTCCTAAGATCGATTAATATTGTCGATACCGTCAGTTTTGTACTAATATGACTCTGAGCGCTTTGGATATTCCTGCTTCGGCAGCCCACCAAAGACATAATAAGATAAAGATAAAGATTAAGCCTACGACTTCTGTTGTGGGTTTTTTCGTTTAAAGGGATCCAGCACCAGCTTTTCTGGCAACATGGCTTTGGCCGCTAAATGCGATAATTCATCCAAAGTAAACTCACTGAATTTTTTACTCCGACTAACCTTTAACGCAGACAGACATTCGATCGGCTTAGTTTACTCAACATTGGGTTGCAAATAACCATTATAAGTTTGTTGCGTAAGTTTACTAAAGGGTGATTTTTAATGCCTATCGTATTAAAATACTTATCAAAGTAAACTCGCTGATTTACACGAAACCAATATTCAGACGTTAAGTCACCTCAGATCGATTTAAGCCATAACAGAAATCGCATTGAAATCGACATCAGAGATATTACATTGTGGCTTACTTTCTTTGAGTGGATAGGCGATTAAACCGCCAACCACATTCAACAAAAACAACTAAACGATTGATTTAAAACTACTTTGCGCGAATAGGTTGGGCCTATTTTACCGAGAGACCAACCAAAAACTAATTCACTGATTTAAATCAACTTTTTACCATCACTCATACACCGGTGAGACTAAAAACCGCCAAAACATCAGCCATTGAGACGCCATTATCTGAGGCTGTAGGATGAGGCATCTCACGTGGATGGCTTAAGCGTAAGTCAGATGGGAGCTGTTTTGTGCTCTGATAAGCACTCTGGTGGGGTTTATTAGGCAGGCAAATGAAGCACCTATTATGTATGAGTATGTATGAGTGTTATTTAAGCGAGACCAACAAGAAGCCAATTGCTAGTTAAGTAGTCGTCTAGATCTATCCTTTAAGCCATCAATAATCGTATCTCTTATATGCACTGGAAAATCTTGAGGTAACTGAGAGTTAACTTTAGTGATGACTGAGTCAACTGAATTGGCTATCTCATTCATGATGTCCGCCATAGTTGCAGGATCAAAACCTACGGCTTTTGCGGTTTGAATAAAGTGCCTTGGGAAGATCTGTGCTATTTGGTACTTCTTACCTCTTGTCGCTTTGAGGCCCATAGCCAGCTTTGCATCGCAAATATTTACCCCTTTACCGCCGAGCACAGGATACAAAGATAAAATATCGTAAAAAGAGGTTAGTCGATATCCGCCACCCGCCTCAATAAAAAGTGAGAAATTTTTAGCGTGACCGTCGGTTGCCGCTAATAGCCAAAACAACACCTGAGACTTCATGAAGTTAACTCGATCTTGCTCTGAATTGGTGGAGCCTAATAGAGATGACATAATCTGCTCAATATCGGGGCCGCCGTGGCTTTCATATTTTCTCGCTAGCGGAATATTTAATGCTTGGCAAAAGTCCTCTTGGGGCAAACGCATAATCCATTTACCATCAGATGAGAGCCTACGGTCAAAGCGTTCCACAGCAAGCGCCTTAACATCACCCACCTCAATGACCGAGCATTGCGGTACATCTAAGCCAAACTCCCTCACAATCATCATACATAAGTATTCGTTTTCAACGCTGTCAGACATATCAAGAGTATGTGAATGACTCGGTATCGAACCTATGGGCAGCTTAATGATGTGTGTTGTCGGGGTTGCTTTAATAGGAAGCCGCCACTGTCCATCTAGATTAAGTAAGGCGGTTTTTTCTTGGGCACCTGCAATCGATATTCGAAAGTCATCTTCATCGGTTAACATGCCTAATGGAATATCCGACTGATAACCCTTTAACACTCTTTCCAATTCTTTATCTGATAAGGGTTTAGACTCAATCTTTTTGATATCAAACGGCTGTTGATCATGTGGTACAAGTTGCAATGCACCGACACTGTCTTGGCCGACTTTAGCCAATAAATCGAACGCTTGGGTCGATTTAGCATTGTGGCGAGCAACAATTCTGTTTCTCACCTCTATATTATCTGGGAGTAGATTATCGAAGAAATT
The DNA here is from genome assembly GCF_040310145.1 of Shewanella sp. S1-49-MNA-CIBAN-0167. Classification (NCBI taxonomy): domain Bacteria; kingdom Pseudomonadati; phylum Pseudomonadota; class Gammaproteobacteria; order Alteromonadales; family Shewanellaceae; genus Shewanella; species Shewanella sp. S1-49-MNA-CIBAN-0167. The sequence goes on from NZ_JBEOPO010000036.1 coordinate 8,060, forward strand.
GTAAACCTCATCACCTTTATACGCTTGCTTACGCAGTGGCATAGACAAAGAGATGGGACGACTACTGGAGGTATCTAACCATTGCTGTTCATACTTAAACAGATGGGAGCCTGTGGTCGATTTAGTTAACTCTCCGACTAGGTAACCATTCATATAAACATCAAGGATAGCCATTACCACTCCTCCTTCCATTCTTGCTCAGTCGGTATAGCGTTATCATCTACAAGCTCACACCCTAACTCTGGATTTCTAACGTTAATATCTAGCTCAAGGTTTAATGCCGATAATATCTTAAACAGTGTTTCTATTTTAGTAGAGTCAGGGTTCTGCTCAAAGCTAGAAACCGTATCCTGACGAATGCCGACCTTACTAGCCGCCTTACTTTGCGATAGCTTCATATTTAGCCGCGCATCTTTAAGATACGCGCTAAGCTGCTTTGAGTTCGTCACCTTCATAATCACTTTACCTATATAAACAGTTCCAATAACACTTTACACGCTATAGCAGGTAAATCGAGTTTTACACGCTATAACCGTTAAAATACTATTTACACGCTACAGCCGTTAAATATGTGATGACATACTAACGCGTGTTGCCATAAAAGAGACTGACCAAAAAATATGAATGAAAAAAATGAAATACCAAGGGGGAGTTTGCCCATAAGAATATCAGCTTACAGACCAATCAAAGTGGTACTAAAGTGGTGACTAAATGTATTTTACACAAACAAAGGCACAAGTAACATACTGAATTAAAAATACAATTAAAACTCGCACCACATTCAGAATCAGAGTATAGAGCAGAAATTACTAACCTTTACAAAGGGTTACAAGCCTTCACTTACCGTCATGTAACTATCAAACAGGGTCATGACGGTAACTCCAAACCTTCTAGAACCTTTATTAAACGTCAGTTCCCTTCAATTTTAAAAATCGAAATACAAGTCATTTGGCGAGTCCCAACAAATAGTGACATCCAAAATAGTGACTAAACAAATTAAAGGAGAAAAATTGGAGGTAATAACACATAGCGGTAGTTGTTACATTATTGAGCATAATCCAAATCTTTTCGAATTAACACTCGCTGAATTTGCAGTGATTAGAACAGGAGCGTACTCGCCCCAGCGTATAATTGAGATGAGAGACATATTAAAGCAACTCAACAAAAATCAACATTGAAATAGATTGCCGCTGTGATGATTGTTTGTTAACTAGTCAAATAATCACCACTATCGGTTATTTATTAATGATACATTTCACGAGAGTAATATAATCACCTTTATCGGTGAATATATTTAAAAGTTACTGGAATCGGTCTATAATCACTGAAATCGGTGATTAATTTTTAGTAAGGTTCGATTGATGGCTAAGAAAGTAACAGCTTCGAAAATGCCTAGCTCTGCATTCATAGATAATGCAGAAGTTCTGGGCCAACTCATCAAAGCAAAAAGAACGGAACTCGGCCTAAAATTAGCAGACTGTGCCGCGCTATGCGAAATTGGTATTAATACTTTATCACGTATTGAAAACGGAAATTCAAACTGCACTTTATCAGCGGTATTTTCTATTTTAAACGGATTAGGTATTAAGCTAACCTCTAAAGAATTAACCCCTTTAGAAAAGATATCATCACCTCACGATGACTGGGTTTAGATATGACAAAAGCTTACACATACAGGCTAGGCATCAAATACGCTGATCAAGTGATTGGAAATTTATCTTTAGATAACACTACCAACTTATTAAAACTTAGTTATTCACCGCAGTGGCAAAACGAAGGTTTTGCTATCTCACCCCATTTATCACTGGATAATCAACACTCACCAGAAGTCGCTTACAACTTTCTAGATAATGCCTTGCCTGAAGGTGAAGCAAGAAAGCTATTGGCTGAAAATCTGGGTATTTCAGAGAAAAATGTTTATTCACAAGTCCGTGCCATTGGAAATGACTTAGCAGGCGCTGTGACATTTTTACCGTCATTAGAAGAAGAACACAACCAGCCGTCTTTTAGAATACTTGAAGAAGAAGAGTTAATTACAAGACTCGACAATAAAGAAGAATTTGGCCTACTCATATGGGACGATAAGCCACGTCTCAGCGTGGCCGGAGTTCAAGATAAATTAAATGTTTTTATTGATGAGAAAGGCACTATTGGCTTTGGTGATGGCTCACTCTGTTCTACCCATATTTTAAAATTTGAAAAGAGAAACTGTCCTAATCTCGTCTTGAACGAATTCTTTTGTATGAAGCTCTCTAGTGCAGTTGGATTGCCAACTGCTGATGTTGAGTATAGACATTTTGGACCGCACCCATCGCTCATCGTAAAACGATTTGACCGCAAATATGTTGCCAACTCCAACAAAGTAATGAGACGTCATGTTATCGATGGCTGCCAAGCATTGAATTTACCAAGAGACTACAAATATGAGCGAAACTTGGGTGACGGAAGAGATGTTCAACATATTCGAGATGGAGCTAGCTTAGTAAAGCTATTTGAATTCACTGAACATATGTCTTCGCCAATTGAAAGTAAGCAATGGCTTATAAACTGGCAACTGTTTAATTTAATGATCAGCAACTACGACAGTCACGGCAAGAACGTTTCACTATTCTTTGATAGAAATAACGCACGATTCACTCCAGCTTATGATCTCGTCAATATCGCTTTGTTCCCTCAATTTAAACACATGTTGGCGATGGCTATGGGAGATGAGTTTGACCCCAATGATATTCACGCGTATCAACTGGCTGATTTCGCAGAAACATGTGGTATCGATAAGAAACTGTTATCTAGGTTATTGACTGAATTGGCAAATAAAGTGATAAAACAACTATCTACTGAATCGTTGATTGAAAGTCTGAAAACTCAATCTCATTTTTCTGCTAATGATATAAAGTATTTTCAGCAACTGAGTGACAACATACTTACAAGAACCGAGTATTTAAAAGCTCAAGCAGTTGAAATACCTTATATTGAAGTATAGAGACGTCCACTTAGTGGGATCGTGTTTTTACGATTTACTCAGTCCAATTAGTGGAATAGGTTTTTTTAGGGGGGATTACCAACGAACGTAGCCAACACTGCTGCGGATCCAATTAGGAAGGATATAACATGCAATTTATGATGCGACTCGCACCTATTACCTTTCCAATAGCCATTCTGGCAGGCCTTGGTTGGTGTATTGGCATTGCCTTACTCGAACAGCCACATGGCTTAGGCTATGCAATTACCCGATATTGCATGATGATATTTGTGGTACTCGCCCCTGGGCTTACGCTAAAGCTCACGTTCTTCGTGATTGTCAGCCTAGGACGCAAACAGAGGCTAATCGCGCTTGCACGCCCAACGTGTAGCCTGAGTTATGAAGAATCACTTTATTAGTTCAGAGTATTGGCCTTTTTCGATGGTAAACGCAGCCGTATGCCAAAAAAGCCAATCAGGAGAAACTAGCCTACCCACCATTTGCTCACTTACTGTGGGTAATTGGGACAATGGGGCAAAGCTTTATATCGCAAGCTTTAGAGGATAAATAGATGAAGCTCTCGAGCCCAATAATTTGCAGAGCCACAGCTTCCATGCCAATGACTGCCGTTGTCGGTACACGCTTAACAATGGCCTTCATCCAGTTAGTACGATTATATTTTCCTTGCCAGATAATATCTTCACTTTCATTAACAGCATGAATGTGGAAAACGTTCTTGGCTAAATCGACACCGACTCTTATCGTGTTTTTCATAAAAACCTCACTGGTTATAAAAAAGACTCCTGCTGCTAGTTTACTCTATTGTCAGCATATGGGACGAATGGGTGAGGTTGTGTCCATTCCATTGCTTACCGATCAACCATATCATCCATATCAGCCATATCAGCCATATCAGCCATATCATCCACAGTATTTAAAAGGTCAAGAAGTTAACATTATTCAACAACAGCCTAAGTAAGAAACTAATTAATAGTCTGCAATTACCATAGGCCTGTCAAAGACTCCCAAGCAAACTGGTGCACAAGATCGACAAACAAAAACAAAAAAGGTCGAGACCTTGATTTTATGTTGTGCAGTGAATTGTTGTTTGTCGTCAAATCGACTTTAACGCAGCTCTAGCGGATCTTGCGAATAATCATGCCTCGACTAGAAATACCGTAATCAATTATTCGTATTGAAAAATTTGTGCTTTTGCACGGTGCAATCCACGATTGCTAATGTTAAAAAATACTATGATGGAACCGCTTTTTCCACAATGTGATCAGGTAATTTTCGTTGTATTAGACTTTTAAAATCAACAAGGTGTAATGCCATTTCATTCAGAGATGCCAATAATTGGTTCGGGGGATACTATCAATTGACTCTCCACGACAAGCTCAATGACAATCTATAAGTGCATCCACATCAATTTAAATTCATCATCCCAATCAATTTATCTTTCGCCAAAATATGAATCAAAATCACCTAAATCGTTTATTACACAATAAAAAACAACATTTTTGTTGTGTAATATCATGAATAGTAAAGGATTTATTAATAAATATAAATAGTATATCTATTGTAATTACCAATAATTACTGTACAAATAGACAGTAAATAAGAGACGTGAAAAATTAATTTCGGTAAGCGTCATCTATATGCGCATGAAGAATAAAAATATGATAAATATGAAAACAAAACAGCGCTTAATTAACAGTTTTACCCTTGAGTACCATCCTTTGGTCGCAAGTTTACTCCGCGAGGAGATAACGGTGCCGTCCCCCGCCGGCGTGATTGACCATCTTCATGAGCATGAAATACATATCTTGCTGAAAACAATAACTCTGTATGTCATATCTGTAACTCATGAGCATTTTCTACTTTTAACGCCCGAACCATTGTTTGCTCTACTGAGACAACATCCCTGTGCTCAATCACAAAAAGTGAGCTTATGTGAATACCAACATTCAGCAGATAACATCGAGCAAACAATCACGACATTAATGTTCACCCTTCCAGCATTGCAAAACAGCTATCAATCTTCACACCTAAAAACGCTGGCTTCTAGACTCAATAATGCTAAGTCAACCCATTCGATATCAGCCAATACTCTGCCAAAGAAAAGCCGCTTAGCACTATTTGCAGGGGTATCGCCATCTGCAATACGGTTAGACAACAAGAAGCTAGCCCGCAATGACGATAAGAGCAAAGGCAAAGCATGAGTAAACTAAGTGCTATCAAACGTAAAGCACGTCAACGAAATAGCGGTGGCGTCTTCCCTGAGTCGATGAGCGTAGCGTTAACATTACTTACCGCTCTGCATCGATTAAAATCGCAAAGACACCCTAGCGTTAACAAAAAGATCAGCCCTTACGATCGACATTTGTTTTATTTTGTCTATCTTTGGCTCACTGGCGAACTTGTGGACTGCAAAACTATTGACGATATCCCCACGATAGACATTCTCACTGGCAGTGAACCATGCAGAGCCAATGCACTACGGCGAGTGCGTATGAATAATATTTCATGGGTCGAGTATGCATTGGCACACGACACACAACATGGCATTAAATGGCAGTGGCAGCCGTTACCGAACGGGCTCAATGCTTACTTTAGCCATGCCTTAACCCAGTCTATCGAGCATTGGGATCTATCCGTTCATGAAAAAGAGGCTTTTATTGATTGGGTAACGACAAAATGGCGAACCCCACCCTCATTATCAGGCCGATACCGCATGCGCCGTGATGGACTTTTTGGTTACTTCAAAACGTTAGCCAATCTTGATAGTAGCCTATCGACACTCAGTAAACGAACATTGCTCGGTGAAGCAGGATTGCATCATCATTCTGCCAGTGCCTATCAATCCCAAGACAGCGATCAGCTACGTTACGAGATCTTTCACGCACAAACTCGATATCTCGATAGACTTCGTCAAGTACTGATGGATCCGAAGCTCGAACCGATGCTCAATATACCGCTTCCTATTACCGCCAATGAGCGTTCGCTGCTACATAAAAATGATCCGCTACCCGAGCATTTACTCGTTGCAGGCCGCATTGCAGAGTTTCACCTCGATCTCACTGAAGCAACCAAAACCTATGTCAAAATGCCAGCACTTGCTATTGGTTCACAGCGGATGTTGGAGGTGGATAAAGTAAGGCATTTTTTCCGTTATTTACATCAGCAAGGGCGACAGATAACACACCCGCAGTACACCACGAGCGCCTTACGCGAGTTAGTCAATTTTCGCGCAAACGAACTTGCATTACTGTTCATCGTATTAACAGGTGCTCGCCCGACGCATGCGATTACGCTTGAACAGGCTTACTGCTTTAACTTTCAATACGCTATTGTTAGCGACAAGGGACGCTGGCGCAGTATTATGCTCCCAGATTATCTGCAGCAAGCAATCCAGCGATTTGAGTTGCTCAAACAGCAACTTAATCAATTTTTCCCAAAGTTTACCCCCTCACCAATGGTGTGGTTTGAGATCAATGAAATGGGTGAGCAGTTGCCGCTCACAGCAAGAACACTGCGTCACTTTATGATGCTGAATTGGTCTCAATGTTTCCAAAACGATCGTGTGGTGCCTTACCAACTTCGCCATTTTTTTGCTCAGCATGCGAGAGCGGCACTCGATCCAGTTTTATCCACTCAAGATGTTGATCAACTAATGGGACACTCCTCCTTCGGTGAGCACCTTGGCAGTGATATGCATTTCCCCGCATCACAAAGAAAACTCAAAAAACACCTTAACGGCATCAGTGATTTTTTACAGCTAGCGCCAATCATGGAGGAGTCGAGATATGTTCAATTACAGTACATTACAGCGCTACTATGATGACTTGGGGCTAGTGATAGAAAAACGCAGCGATATCGATTGGGTATGTCTACAGATTGAGCAACACGCCAGCCAACGTCAACTCAATGAAGTCAGTCTCAAGCAAATAAATAATGCCATAAGCGACATTCCAACTGGGCGACAACGTCGGCTCAAACGAGCAAAAGCTCAAGTCTTACAATTTCTTTATGAAGTCTGTGATTGGGTGCTGCCTCTAAAAGAAGAGGCGCGGTGTCAAGATCGTGCACTCGAGTGGATGCGTGAAATACAAATCTTCAACGACGATGCTGGCAGAGTACTACGAGGCTACTCTCAGCAACGCCAGCGCTTTCTCGCCGCCCCCAAAAGTAGATCTCAGAGTGAATTAGCTTGGTTACTGGTCGTGCTCTACATAGAAGTAGCGCCCCTGCCATTAAATTACTGGCAAGCGGTGCTCTGTAGTACTGATCCAATCACATTTTTTGAAGGTCAATATACCCTAAAGGTGCCACACCCAACGCCTATCGCGGCATTTGCTAACAACACTCAGCCTAGTTTTACCCGGTTACCACTGCCACTGTTTGCTTATCGGCTATTACAACAATATATGCTACAGCAAACTCAGGAACCAACAAAAAGTGCCCTTTTAAAAGCATTAAATAGTGCATTATCTGCGCAGCCTTATTATCTTGCTCCGCGCTCAGAAGCGAAGTGGCAACGAACGTTTCAGTCATTGTGGCACCATCATTATCAAGTACCTGCCGAACTGTTGCGCGATATTTCAGATCCTCTACGCCATGTTGCGACGTTACCTCAACATTTCAGCCCAACGTTGCCACTCGCAATCAAAAAATCACTCTACCAACCTATCGTATTTCAGCGACAAGAAAACCAAGATGCCATTCATTCAAAGTCGGGGAAGCCTCATTGGCCACACAAAGAATTAATCAAATCTTACCGCCGTAAAAAAAACGCATCCGCAGTAATCCCATTAGTGCCCAGTTGGACTCAAGATAACATCTTGCCTAAGCTTCTGTTTCATTTCTGCGAGTCGTTATTTATTGAGGGCGGAGTTAAACGTGACAACCTACCAGCAGACACAGTCGACCGCTACAGCAACTTTTACAAAAACCTTGCTCCGTTAACGTATCAAGCGGCTTGCGAGCCCGATAAATTAGCACTATGGGCGCAGCAAGCATTTGAAACCCTTAATGACAAAGACTCTCAGGCCTGGCATTTCTACCAGTTTTTACGCAGTGTGTCCCAACAGCCATTGACCGATCACCTTGATTTGAGTCAATTTGAAAAGCCTAGTTTACCTGCTCGAGTTGATCCCTTTCGGCTGAGTGTTGCTCAGTTACACCTAGTTATCGAGCACTTACTATCTTCATCAAATGGCCACGCTCTGCAACGACTGTTTGCCAGTGTCGCAGCCTTATTTGGCTTCTATGGTGCGTTACGTCGTGGCGAGGTATTACGCCTTCGTGTGGGGGATATTCGTCAAGCCTTCAATCAGAATAACCATTTTCAGCTCACCATCACAAAAACTGCTGAAGGCCGAACTAAAAATCGACAAACTCGCCATGTGTATATTGTCATGCCTGAAGTGGCAGCCAAACTTGTACGTATTGTCATTAAAATCCATGCAGAGAGTGATCACGCACAACCGCTATTGGCATTATGTGGTGAATCCATTGCGTCACGCGCAAGCCATTATTTATACCCGGTAACACAAGTGCTTAAAGGGTTGTTTGGCCAACAGGTACGCTTCCATCATTTACGTCACTCAGGTATTGAACTCACCTATCTGCAAGGATTGCATTTAGCCTATGAACGAGAAGATAACCATTTGGCCTGTTTGCTCGATGATAGAGCGATGCAAACAATGCTGACTAAACAGAACTGCTTAGCACGCTTTAGTTTTTGGCTAGAGGGGCGTGATTTTAGCGAGATAAACGACTGCTTGCTTTTTGATGTGATTAGCGCCCAATTTGGCCATGCCCACTATGCAACCACACGGCGTCATTATTTACATGGACTTGAGCGGATCATTCCACTATTTAAGCCACACAAATGTCACTACAGTCGTGATGAATTACGCTTCATTTTAGATATGCCAACCGGTTCAAATGATATATCCAGGGTGCTTGCTGAACTTAGTCCTCAATACGCCTCATTGCCTGAACAAGCTAAAAAATGTTACCGCCCCTACTATAGCGAAGCGCAACTGCTAAAAAGAATCGTCCCAAAACAGCCAGCATCCATGCTTAAACAGCAATGGGATGACAATGAATGGTTAAAAATTTGGACTGCTAACGCACCAAGACAATGGCACAACGGGCAAGTATTTCATCTTATAAATGGTCAAGCAATGCGCAAGTTAACAACTGGAGAGCTTACAATGAGGTCCCTGAGCCAAGCGTGGATGCTGTTGGGGCAACACCAAGGGTTAGTGTTGGATAAAAAGCAATGTACCGCGATGAAGCACTTAGGCGGAGCAACGATTGCTGAAGCGTTCATAAGTGAACACTTAGCAAGACCGGATGAGCCAGGCAAGCTAGATATTGTATTTAATTGCCCCTGCAACCAACGAACACTTAAAGCATTTCAGAGCTTATGTCATCAAGGGTTTCTCAAATCATTCAATGCAAAATTGACTTTAGTGCAAAATCGAAAAAGCCTTAACAGTCATAAGCTTGAATTGATCAAAAGCCACTTTGCTCGCAAGCAAGACACAGTGTTGCATAACGTTATACCAGTTGGTGACACCAGTCTTAACATCATATTGCACACACCATTTTCAGCAATAATATTCAAACGCCCACTAGCGCAGTATTTTGCTGATCTATTAACTATCACGACTTAAAAGGATCCCACCATGCCAAAACTTGAATTCAATGCAGACCGTAAACAAGGCATTAGCCACCTGGTTAACGCTATCAGTGATAGAGATCCTATTCCTTATGTCACTGTGGTGATAGAGAACAAAGAACTGGGCTATTTAATCGGAGGTCAGAGCGATTTCCCCTCTATGGTTCAATTGCCACTTAGCAGTGACTGGGGACTCAAAAAAGGTCAATGGTCGTTATGTGCAAGTAGCTTCGGTACATGGTGGCGGGCTGAACTAGATAACACGTTAAATAGAAACCCAATCACTATCGAAGTCGAGTATGGTAAACAGCAAAAGTTACCGATACTCAATGCCCTGATGGCACAAGTATCTCGTCTATACATTCAAGCTAAACCGCCAATCGAGGAGCATCTTGCTTTTCTTGAACAGCATAAAAACCAAGCTTACCAGTCACTACCTACTGATTCGGCGAGGGTGATCCTTGACGTCGCCGAGGCCCATCAGCCGTTTGATGTGTTTGAGCTCAATAAAGAGCTACAAAAAGTCCGTATTGAGCGTGACAACAATATTCAGACCTGTGCGCTACCAGAGAATATGGAAGTAACACATGGCATATTGCTGAACAAAGATAGCGTGGTACAACTAGAACGGATCTGTCATAACACTGATGCAGAACAGATCCTGTATTATCTAGATGATGAACGCGCAATATTTAGTGATGGTCACAGCGTGAACTCAAGCTCGTTAGCATCACTGCGTGAATATCGATTAAAAAAAGAAACAGCGTATCGGGTCGAGGTAAAAATTTTCATCAACATTTATGATTTTAAAGAAGATCTCAAAAAATATTTGTCGATTACGCCACTCAAAAAAGCCAATCAAGCACTACTCTATATCGATAAAGACTATGTCATGCTTGCCAGCTTAGTTGAAGAGACCGGCAGTAACCGTTTTATTCGCACAAAACACATCGATTGTCACAAGCCCTCGTTATACAGCATCAATCTGAGTCAGCTAAATCATGTGCGAATTAAAGATATTACCAATGCTGAACAAATGAAAATCGCGGTATTAATTAATGAGCAAGGAGGGCTAAAGTTGGGGTTTTATAACGACAGAGATAATGCCGAGCCTTACCAAAGTATCACAGATATCGAATATGCTTCCCCGAAAATGGAACTGGTACTGCAGTCGAAAGCCAGACTAGAGATCATGCTAAAACAGCAGAATGCTGATGGCGATACACATAGCCAGGATGATTTATTTGGTTTTAAGGATGTTTGATTTCGGAATAAAACGGGCGTGCTGCATTATGTTGATGTGTTGTTTGAATAAGTACAATAAAACACTGGACAAATACACAGTACTGGGTATATAACTGGAACTGGTTAACGAATAAGCTATATTTTTAGCCTATTGGGAAGACACACTGAGGTGATTGACTTGCGCGTTTTGTGAGTTGAGTTACCCTTAAATAGCAGTTGGGAGAGAGTGGCGGCAACCACTCTCCCCCGTACCGGCTGCACCGACCTTTAATCAGAACCCAGCCGATGGCTAAATTCTAACGAATTCCATTGGGTAGGGACAGATCTATTTAACGATCTGAGATCAATGGAGGCCTTTCATGGTCCATATTCGTATTCGCCCCAACGGGCGTATTCAGTTCGATTTTCATCTTTATGGCTGCCGTTTTCGTGAAGGCAGTCAATTGATGGCCACCCCTAAAAACCTCGCGACAGCCAAAGCCACACTCAAACAAATGAATGCGGAAATTGATTTAGGCACCTTTCAATACCGTGATTATTTCCCCAAGAGTAAAAAAGTGGTCAAGTTTGAACAACTGCAACGCGCCACTCACCCCGACCGTCAACACCCCTTCTTTGATGAATTTGCGAACCAGTGGTTTGAACGAAAAAAAGCCACCTGGAAAAACAGCTATCGAGATACGGTGCGCAGTGCATTGGATAAATACCTTATCCCCCACTTCGGCAATACATTAGTCAACGAACTATCGCTGTCACAGGTGGATTACTTCCGTCAGGACTTAAGTGAAGGAGTAAAAGAAGACGGTTCTCGTTTGTTGTCTAATCGGCGAATTAATTTTATCCTCTGGCCTTTGGTTGCCATTATCAGCTTAGCAGCAGAAGAGTATAAGTTTGAGTATCCACTGAGACGTTATAAGGCCTTCAAAGAAGAAAAAGCGGAATCGAATCCGATGACCATCGATGAGGTCCGCAAGTTTCTTGTGAAGGTTCCACAAAAATGGAAAGACTATTTTATCATTCGCTTCTGGACGGGCATGCGCAGCTGTGAGGTGCATGGTTTAGAGTGGGACCACATTGATTTTGACCATCGATTAATTCGCGTTCGTCAAAATTGGGTTAATGGTGAAGTGGGTGATGTAAAAACACCAAAATCACGCCGTGAGCTTAAGATGTGTGACACCGTATTTGATGCGTTTAAACGTATTCAAGCCGTTAAAACCGGACGATCTAACTTTGTATTTATCGCGCCGACAGGCTTACCACCTTCAACGCATTTTATAAGTCGTAAATTGTGGTTCCCCACCTTAAAAGCCGCAGGCTTAAAACTCCGTCGACCTTATGAAACACGCCATACCGCCGCAGTGCTGCATATTGCGGCTCATGAGAACCCGCTTTACATTTCGCACATGTTAGGACACAGCGACACACGACTACTGTTTGAAGTCTACGCCCCCTATGTTGCCAATGCTTCTCGCCTTGATGGTAGTGCATTTGACTCATTGATGAAAAGCGAGGGACTGGGCTAAAAAACCTTAGCCACTATAGACACTGTGACAAGGTCTATAGTGGCTTGGATTAAGACCCCATCATAATAGATGAAGTGAGTATGCCAAACGCTTAAAACGTCAGCGATGACATCTCGACAAACAAAATCTAATCCAAAAAGCCTTCAAACATTCCATAATTCATCATGTCATTCAATTCCTGTTGATGGATCCGCTCACTTAATTCTTTACGCATGGCCTGCACAGTCGAAACCTTGCCAACTTTAGCGAATAATGCTTCAGCTTCAATGATCAGCAGATCGCCATACTGTTGCAACGTTTTTGCGCGCGACGCCTTCCCGCCACCGCCAAAACGACGCCAAATTTCCGATTTAATGTCGTTGCCATGCTGCATAAATTGATGTTCTTGGTTTAATGACACTATTTTTGAATATAACGCGGCTTCAACTCGCTTTATCATGTCCTCGTCTGCTTTAAGCTTATACTCAGGCAGGTGTTCTTGCGCCATCATCAACAACGCGAGCGCATCTTTATCTTTTTTTGCTTGGGAAAGTTGCTGCATTAAGTCCTTCTTTAAGGCTTTTTGCGCAGGATCTTGCTCCTTATCGGGATGAAATTGATTGGCAAGTTGACGGTACAGTTTAGTCATCGCTTTATTTTCAAATAGCGCTGAGCTCATCGTCTGGTCAGATCCACGCTTTTCGAATGAAAAGTCATCTCCCATATTACCCCAGGCGGGCTCATCCCACTCACCTTCATCCTCACCTTCATCCTCACCTTCATCTTGTGCTTCAGCCTTATGTCTTTGGCTGAGCATTTCTTCAATATAAGCTTGAAAGTCTTCAGGATTGTGGATCATGTCAGTCAGCTCATCATCACTTAAAGGCAACCACTCACCGAACATGCCAAACAGATCTTCCCGTAGAGCCTCAAGTTCATCATCACTCACCGTTTGCTTTGGCATAGCCGATTGAAAATCAATCAATAACGATGTAAAAAGCTCTCGCAAATCAGTTGTGCCAATGGGATTAAATGGGTTGGCCTCAAGTATAGTGAGCTCTTCTTCAATCCAACCATAAAGTTCAACCCTTTGGTTACCCTTAATCGTTTTGCGTGGCACAAACGTTAGTAAATGTTGGACCCACTTTCCGGTCGCAGCACACACAACATGCTCTTTTGACTCGATTAGCGGTTTAAACTCTTCATAAAAACCATCTAATTTTGCGCGATAGCGTTGATTACGCACTTGTTTTTTCTCAACATCTTGCCACAATTTGTCGAGCTTTTGCCACTGTTTGTTAGATGTGTTGAGCTCAGAGTTGTCGATAATGGTCATTAATGTCATGCAGAGTACCGTAGTTAAACTTATTTTATTTAATTAAGTGTATTATCAAGAATGATATCGTTTCATCAACCTTGACGCTAGGTTCTTGGTGACTAAATGTATGTAACAGTTACGTACAGGGCGCAGTAATTGTCACCACCGTTTACTTTCAATTTCCCCCTTTGCAGCGCCCCATCTCCTGAACAATTAAAAGCGAACACCTGGGTTCCGGCTTTAACAGCGTTACCGGAACGACGTAATCGAGCAGCGCCCTAGAACCTAGCAGCCAAGCAGCCAAGCAGCCAAGCAGCCAAGCAGCCAAGCAGCCAAGCAGCCAAGCAGCCAATCTTATTAATTCACTTTAGTGTTTTCTTGTCTTGAGTTTGCAAGGCATAAAATGTTTGTTGAACTTGGCCGATGCCACATGGATCACTGACTGATTTACCGCCCAAATTGCATGAGCGGATAAATGAGGAAAACTTTCTTAAAATATGATCGATATAAGGGATGGTTACAGATGGTAAACGCAGCCGTATGCCAAAAAAGCCAATCAGGAGAAACTAGCCTACCCACCATTTGCTCACTTACTGTGGGTAGTTGGGACAATGGGGCAAAGCTTTATATCGCAAGCTTTAGAGGATGGATAGATGAAGCTCGAACGCCCCAAGGAATGGGGCAACCAGGGGCAATGATTGACAAAACAAGTCACTAAACATAATCTTCAACCCAATATGACCGACGCCTATGCATTTCTGTACGCGTCGGTTCTCATTTTAGCGTAGCGGTATGCTTCGTAAGTGTGTCTCGATTGCTTCAATCATCGACTTGGTAAGTGGTAAATGCGCTTTTTCTTTCGCCCATACCTCATGGAAGCCTGCTACGGTTTGCTTGGCGGTATCTAACACCAATTTTTCTGGCAGCATGGCCTTAGCGGCTAAGTGTGATAACTCATCCAACGTGAAATCGCTGAATTTTTTGCTACGGCTAACCTTGAGCGACGCACTATCATCTGGGATATAAGGAATGGTCGAGACAAAGTCATAAGCAGGTGCAATCGATGCGGTGCGCTTGTCTTTATAAATCACAGACCAATTTTTCAAATGCATATCGGCATTGCCAATTAACGTATTGAACACTAACCTGCGAGTAAATTCTGCGATGTCCTCGTCTTGACCTTCGATGCCGATAACCTGAGCAATATTCCGCATGCTCGCTTTTTTGTATTTATCTTGAGGATAGACACCAAAAACTTGCGCAAAGTCCTCAATGTGCACAGCTTGACCATCTGCACGGTCAAAACGCTTGATCGCAAAAGCCTGAGCATTTTTAAAAGAGCTGCCATATTTGCCAATGCCTTCTGGAATATTGGCAATCTGGTCAATGGCAAGTAGCTGAGTCTCTGGCACCTCCATTCCCAACATTCGAGCCAATTCCATCATCGAATATTCATTTTCTGGCACAGCCTCAAATCGAGACGACGGCAATTTCACAATCCAAGAGCCACCGGTGCCCGTAGCAGGAATGGTCAAACCGCCGTTTACTTGTTGTACGGCTGAAAACTTCAACTGCACACCCGCCAATGAAAAGCGCATTGGAGCTTCAATTTTCGTTTCACCTTCAATGTCTTGATGCACATTAGGCGGCAGCGCTTCACCATCGGCCGGTTCAACCGTGATCGCGCCAGCTAAATCCTGCCCTAGCACCCACAATAGAAAAAATTCCCGCGCAGGGTTCACACCAGCACGCTCTGCCAGGTAATTACGCATGGTTTCTTCTGGCAAAAGATTAGAGAAAAATGGGGTTAACTTGGTTTGGGTAGGTTTGAAGTTGGTCAGCAAGCCACCTAGCGAATCTTTAAAGCCAAGCCCTAACACGGGCCGTGATTCGTCATTAATGTACGGATCCATAAAGGCAAATAGCGTTCTGTCATTGCCCACATTAGTGATCGTTGCGATGGGTTCACCATAGAGCAAAACGTTTAACGTAGAGACATTATTAGTCATCGTCGTCTTCCTCTAACTGGTATGCTGGCGACATTTGCTCACTTTCATCGCTAAGACCGTTATTATGAGTACCGTTACTACTTCGAATGATCGACTTGATGGCAGGAACAGACTTTTTAGGTGCGACAAATAACTCTAGGTCGAGTACACGGGCAAGTGCAATCAAACTGGACATTCTTAAATCAACGCCACCAGACTCGATTTTCGATATATGGCTTTGCGGTACACCCGAACGAGCGCTCAGCTCTCTCTGGCTAAACCCCTTACGTACCCGAGCGTCTCGAAGGCTTTCTAATATCTGCTCTGTTACATAGCTCATTTCAATACGTCTTAATGCATCACTAAAGAAAAATTATATATAAAAACATATCACCCTAACCAAAATAACACAAGAGTGATTAGTTATTGTATATCATAAGAGCTATTATGATGCGTAATTATAGATAAACTATAGCGCACTCACTTGCTGTAGGCAGATGGGAAAATGGGCAGTCATTAGAGTAGCGAGTTTACAAAATACCTCGTTTTAAGAGCCGAGTCGTTGATCACATTCGCTCGGTGATATCCCGCTCCATCCAGGATGAGGTGCAGCTTGTGATTGAGTGGGTATTTATCTCTTAATTGCCCGAAAAATTGCACTATCGTTTCGCTATTGACAACAACACGAACAAATATCATCGTAATAGATTTTTGTTAAACAAAAAGTGCACATACAAAAACAGGTGACTGCTAAGCAAATCACCTGTTTTTATGTTTCATTTGTAGCAAGCTGTAATATAGCCTAGCCACGAACCGCTTTAGCGATATGCTCTGCTTGTGCTTTTGACATTTCGATGTCGGTAGACTCTACCATTACACGGATGAGCGGTTCTGTGCCAGATTTGCGTAGTAGTACGCGGCCGTTTTCAGCGAGTACCGCTTCAGCTTCAATTACCGCTTGTTTTACGGCGTCAGAGGCGAGGATTTCATTGGCATTGTTAGCAATTAAACGAATATTGAGCAGCACCTGGGGTAACTTATTCATGCCAGATACTATCTCGGCCAACGATTGTTCCGATTGTAATACCGCTTGCAGCACTAATAACGACGCTACTACAGCATCGCCAGTGGATGCATGATCAAGATGTAAGATATGCCCAGAGCCTTCGCCGCCAATGCGCCATCCGGTGGCTTTTAATTGTTCAACCACATAACGGTCGCCCACTTTGGCGCGTTTAAACGGAATATCCAGTGCTTTTAAGGCAATCTCAAGGCCGAGGTTAGACATTAACGTGCCAACCACACCGCCTGCCATTGTGCCTTGCTGTTTAGCCGATTTGGCTAAAATATACAAAATTTGGTCGCCGTCTACTATGTGGCCATTGTGATCAACAAACATAACCCGATCAGCATCACCGTCCATCGCAATACCTAAATCAGCTTCATGTGCCATCACCGCCGTTTGCAAACTGTCTAAATGGGTCGCGCCGCAACGGTCATTAATGTTAACCCCATTAGGTTTATCATTAATGCTAATCACCTCAGCACCTAACTCACGGTACACATTGGGCGCAATATGATAAGCCGCACCATTAGCACTATCGACCACAATTTTAAGCCCTGCTAAGGTTAAGCCTTTAGCAAACACCCCTTTGCAAAACTCAATGTAACGTCCCGCAGCATCATTAATTCGGCGCACTTTGCCTAACAATTCAGACGAAACACATTCCATCGCATTGTGATTAAGGGCTTGGTCGAGTAACGCTTCAATTTCAAGCTCCTGCTCATCATTAAGCTTAGTGCCATCATTGGAGAAAAACTTAATGCCGTTATCATAAAAAGGATTATGTGATGCACTAATCACTACCCCCGCATCCGCTCTAAAGGTCGAGGCTAAATACGCCACCGCTGGCGTTGGCATAGGGCCAACGAGTGCCACGTTTACGCCCGCAGCTGATAGCCCAGCCTGCATAGCCGATTCAAACATATAACCGCTACTGCGAGTATCTTTACCAACCAACACTTCTTGGGTACCAGTAGACGCTAAAACCTTACCCGCCGCCCAGCCCAACTTCATTGCAAAATCAGGGGTGATCGGAAACGTGCCGACTTTCCCACGCACACCATCGGTGCCAAAATACTTACGAGACATAAAAACTCCAATATAAAAATTTAATCTAGTACCTAGGGCGGACTACGTCACTGCTAGGTTCTAGATTCTAGGAACTCGCAGGCTCGCCAGAGAGCGGACTGCGTCCTGCTAGAGTCGCTTCGCTGCTAGAACGGACTTCGTCCTGCTAAAGTCGCTTCGCTATGCTGTTTTCTTTTATAGCCTCTAGCCGCGTAGCGTCCTAGAAGCGCAGCGCTCTAGGCTCTTGCTATAGATTTTATAGCCTCTAGCCGCGAAGCGTCCTAGCAGCGCAGCGCTCTAGGCTCTTGCTATAGATTTTATAGCCTCTAGCCGCGAAGCGTCCTAGCAGCGCAGCGCTCTAGCCTCTAGCCTCTAGGCTCTAGTCTCTAGGCTCTAGGCTCTAGGCTTTTAGCCAATTCCAAAAAGCAAAAAACCAACTACACGAGAGTTGGTTTAAAAGTACATGATAATTAAGTGTTACTGTTCAAGCAGAATTTTTTCAACGCTTTGTTTGAAGTCTGCGCCTAGCTTTGCATCGCGTAGACCATATTCAACAAAAGCATTCATATAGCCTAGTTTGTCACCGCAATCGTGCGACTTACCGGTCATGTTAAAAGCTTCAACCGTGTCTTGCTCAATCAACATATCAATGGCATCGGTTAACTGAATTTCATCTCCGGCTCCGGCAGGCGTTTTCGCCAGTAAACGCCAAATCTTTTCAGACAACACATAACGGCCCACTACGGCTAAATTTGATGGTGCTTCACCAACATCAGGCTTTTCAACCATGGCTTTAATTTTAGCTGAATCACCTGGGGCGATATCTACACCACCACAATCAGCAATCCCGTATTTATTCACATCGTCTTCAGGTACTGGGGCCACCATAATTTGGCTGGCAAATGTCGCTTGATAGCGCGCTATCATCGCAGCTAAGTTTTCAGTTTTTTGATTAGCGGTATATTCATCTAACACCACGTCGGGCAATACAACTGCAAATGCATTATTGCCAATACATGGGTAAGCACACAACACCGCGTGACCTAAGCCTTTGGCTTCACCTTGACGGACTTGCATAATCGTCACGTCTTTAGGACAAATCGCCTGTACTTCTTCAAGCAACTGACGTTTAACGCGCTTCTCTAAAGTGGACTCAAGCTCATAGGATTTATCAAAGTGGTTTTCAATGGCATTTTTACTGGCGTGAGTCACCAGCACAATCTCTTTCACACCGGCAGCCACACACTCATTGACAATATATTGAATAAGCGGCTTATCAACCAATGGTAACATTTCTTTTGGGATCGCTTTAGTGGCTGGCAACATACGGGTACCAAGACCAGCAACAGGAATAACAACTTTCATTTAAAATCCTTGTCAAAATAAGCCTGGATCTAACATTTAGATTCAGGCTAACCATATAGTTAGTGATTAATTAGCGATTAATTAGCGATTAATTAAATGCATCAAAGTCATAATAGAATTTAAGATGCAAAATTAATGACTTTTTTGGCAGCGGCAAGATTTTTAGCTTTTTGCTGATAAACTAAATCACAAATACCATCAGTAGGCGCAAAACCTGTAGGGGTTTTGAGTAAAATGTCACGAATAGCTTCATGATTAAATTCATGACAAGCCAAATCTAAACGATCTAAAATCACCGAATAATCAGCCCATGTTAAATACAATTCATTTGCAGTCATAATCCGTTCATGTTCAGTACCCGTTACATCATCACCAATAAGCAGTTCTTCGTATAGTTTCTCACCAGGGCGTAAACCACTAAACTCGATTGAAATATCACCTTCGGGGTTTTTATCACTGCGAACTTCATAACCACTTAAGCGGATCATTTTTTCAGCTAAATCAACAATCTTTACTGACTTACCCATATCCAGCACAAATACATCGCCGCCCTTGCCCATGGCTCCAGCTTGAATAACTAATTGTGAGGCTTCAGGTATGGTCATAAAGAAACGAGTAATTTCAGGGTGTGTGACCGTAACCGGCCCCCCATTAGCGATTTGAGTTCTAAACAAAGGCACCACTGAACCCGATGAACCGAGCACATTACCAAAGCGCACCATACAAAAACGCGTTTTATTTTGCTCACGAGATAACGCCTGTAATACTAATTCTGCCATGCGCTTAGTCGTACCCATCACGTTGGTCGGACGCACGGCTTTATCCGTTGAAACCAGCACAAATTTCTCAACCTTTGCTGCAATCGCCGCTCTAGCGGTATAAAGCGTACCAAATACATTGTTACGCACGCCTTCAACCACATTATGTTCAACTAAAGGTACATGTTTATACGCAGCAGCATGATAAACCGTTTGTACCCCAAACGACTGCATAACAGCTTGTACTCGATTTTCCCGCTGAACAGAACCCATAATAGGTAAAATTCTAACAGCTAGTCCGAGCTCTTTTGCTGTGGCATTTAATTCACGATCAATGGAATATAGGGCAAATTCAGACAACTCGAAAAGAACTAACTTTCTAGGCGACTGCTTTAAAATCTGTCGACATAATTCAGACCCAATTGAACCACCGGCACCGGTGACCATGACCACTTTATCTTTAATATTGGCAGACAAAAGGTCTTCGCGAGGATTTACTGCGTCACGGCCAAGTAAGTCATCAATTTCCACTTCTTTAATATCACTGTAAAGCTTGGTGCCATTAACTAAATCTGCCATTGCGGGAATGGTCAAGATTTGAATGGCTAACGGTTCGAGTCGAGTGAGTATCTCTTGGCGCTTTGCACGACTAGCACTTGGCATAGCAAGTAACACTTTAGTTGCCGATTTTTGTTTAATCAATTTACGGATTATAGAAGGTGAATGAACATGAACCCCTTGAATAACAGTACCATGCAAGCACACATCGTCATCAACAAAGGCAAATGGATAATATTCATGACTTTGTACTAATGAGGTCAATAACTGCCTACCACTCACGCCAGCACCATAAATAATCACCGCCTCGCCACTGCGCTTCATTCCAGAACCGACAATAGATCGAACGATCGTTCTTGAACCGCCAATAAACACAAGTGAAAATGCAGCATAAATCAGTGGAACAGTGCGGGGGATATTCGCTTCAGCATAAAAAGACACTAGCACTAGTGAAATAGTTGAAACAGTAATACCGACTAAAATAGCTACCAGGGCTTGTAATCCCATGTAACGAAGCACTGCACGGTACAAACCTAATTTAGCAAAAGCGACTAAACTAATCGGCATAACAACTAAAATAACAGTCCAAAAGGTACTGTTACTCAATACACTGATATCATCAAGTCGAACTAAAAGGGCGCTCCAAAAAGCACAAATTAAAAATAACGAATCGATCGTTAAACTGACCAAACGTTTTTGATTACGGGGTAAAGAAAATATACGTTGCAAAAAATCCATTTTTAGCTCCAAATTAATCAATTTCATAATGTATTACATCTTACAACACGGCTAGACTACGGGAAAAATGAGCTGGGTGAGTTTAGCACAAGATGCTTTTATCTCTGTGCAATAAGGCGTAAAGCTAATGATAGCGTTAAGCCAGTTAAAACTATCATAGCAAATAACGACTCAACAACCTTTTGATAAATGATGAAAGAAGCCGCTGAGACACCTTTTTCACTGTTTCGGTGACATTGAGACACAGTGAAGGCAAACAACCCTAATCAGGTTAATCACTTAGCAACTGATCACCAATAGATAGATCTATTTTACTGCATCACCAGAACCGCTACCCGTAACAGTCATCAAAATATACTTGAAATAACTTTTTATGTTGAGCGTATCAATCATATGCTTATCAGTTTTTGCTAATAACACTGGCGTTGACATGTCAATATTTTGAACTTGGGCTAAACCTGTAACACCCGGTAAAACATCGTAAACACCTAACGAATCACGCTCTTTAATTAACTCTTCTTGGTTAAATAGGTTAGGACGCGGGCCAACTAAACTCATTTCGCCTTTAAAAACGTTAATTAATTGCGGTAATTCATCAATTTTGGTTTTACGTAAAAAATCACCTAACTTAGTAATTGAAGCGTTACTTGCCAAGTGACTTGCGACAGATTGAGTTTCGACAGACATAGTGCGGAATTTAATCAGTTTGAATGCTTTTTTATTTTTCCCAACACGAGTTTGAACAAAAATAGGCGAACCGGTATCAAAAATACCAATAATTGTAACGATAAGTAGAACAGGCCATAGCAACAACAAGCCAAAGAAAGCTGCTAAAAAATCGATGAGACGAATCATGTAAATACTCTATTTATTTTTATTAAGAAGAAAAGCTTCTGCGGTTTCTTTAAAACCTTCTTCAAGCGTTTGTGGTGGGACCCAGCCTAAGGTTTCCTTAGTATGTGTGATATCTACCTGTAGAGAGCCTAATAGTCTATTAACTAGATCTGCCTTACCTACTAGCTTACCAAATAAACGGTAACACCATAAAGGTACTGGCAGCAAAGTTCTCGATTTCCCAAGCGCTTGTGACATATGCTTTACCATTGACGCAGTAGAGATATCGTGATCGTCAGAAACCAAAAAGACTTGATTAGCAGCTTTAGGATGTTCGATACAAGTAACAATAAGATCAACTAGGTTTTTAACAGAAACCAAGCTACGCATATTTTTAGTAATGCACCTAAAAGGAAGCGGGAAACCTTTTGATACATGATTCATTAGTGATGCAAAATTAGCTTTCACACCTGGTCCATAAACTAGGGTTGGACGAATAATAACAACCTCTAAACCTGTTTCTTTACTGAGCTGTAATAGTTGCACTTCAGCTTCAGATTTTGATTGCCCATAAAAGTCTTTAGGAACTCGATTGTCACTTGATTTGAATGGTTTATTCAACTCAGTTGACTCGCCGTTAACCTTAATACTGCTAATATAAATGAACCGCTTAATACCTGATCTAACAGCTTGTCTAGCTAAATTCATCGTACCTGAAGTATTCACTTTTCGATATTCAGCTAACGGCTCTAATGCTTCGTCACTCATAATATGTGCTCTAGCTGCACAATGAATAATGACATCTCTATTTGTCAAAGCATCATTATAATTAGTGTCTGCATCAATTTCATTTTGAAAAAAACTTAAACCCTTAAAATCATTAAAACGACCGTTATTAGATCTACTTATTACATGCAAATCATAACCAGATAATTTTTCGAGCATATTCAACCCAACAAAACCAGAGGCACCAGTTAACAGTAACTTCAAAATTTATATTCCCCTGTACAATGATTCATATTGGCCTGCTACTATTTCCCAAGTGTATCTTTTCATCGCGATATCCTTCATCTTTTCATTACCTGGAGACAAACATGTATCAGAAATCAATTTCTCCAAATCGTTAGTCGTGGAAAAATAGAAGGCAGCATCCTCAGTAGTAAACCGATTGAATACACAATCAAAAGCATAGATTTGCTTACTAAAATGCATTATTTCGACTAAAGATGGATTTGTACCACCAACAGAATGGCCATGAATATAACCTTTACAGTTATTTCTATAATTAAATAAAACGTTCAAATCATAAACAGGGTCAATTATTTCAATATTTTCGAAAACAGAATACTTGACTTTTAATTGTTCGCCATAAGAACTAGCACCCCAATTACCAACTATTTTATAATTAACATCTGAATTAGAAAAAGCTTTCAAAATCATTTCAATATTATTTTCAGGTTCTATTCTACAGACCGTAAAGAAATAATCAGAACAATTACCATCAACATTTGAAACTAAAGCGTGCTCTCCACCATAGGCGATGACTTCCGATTTAATACCATACTCAGCACTAATATAGTCTCTTATACCATCATTATCAGCCACAATTACATCTGCATACCTTACTGCCATTGCTTCTGAAAATTTGAGAAATCTTTTAGCAAAACCACTCCACTTATCTCTTTTCCATTCGATACCATCAACATTTACAATCACTTTTGAATTAGGCAACAATTTATAAAAAGGTAAGAATAAACAACCTGAAACACCAAGAACAACAATAACGTTCGGCTTAGTAAACATTGTATGAATCATTGATATGATATCGTAAAAAATACTGGAAATACCATTTGCAGAAATAGGTAAGTATATCAACTTAGCACCATTATGATATTTTTTCTTGTGTTCATAAGACCTAGATGAGCAATAAACAGAATATTCAACATCATCTGATTTAGACTTAACTATATTATCAACAAGAGTCTCCCAACCACCGTAACAAGCCGGTAAACCCACAGTCCCCACAATCCCTACACTAATCATATTATATCTCGTAAAGTATAACTAAAAGTAACCTAAACCCAGTTCAATAAAAAACTAAACTAACGAATAAAACTCATCTTGAATAAACAAAGCAAAGCGATCTTGATATATTTTTGAGGTGAAAAGTTTGCTGTGCTCAATTGCATTGTCAGAATACTGTCGCCATAGTCCGAAGTCATTGTGGAGAAGACTAATAAAACCAACTATTTCAGAAAGGTTTCTAGAATCTATTAAACAACCAACATTGGAATTAACTATTTCTACAGGGCCTCCAACTGGTGGACCTATAACTGGACAACCAAAAGCCATAGCCTCGAGTAAAGACAACCCAAACGTTTCAATACAGTCATCAGGAATGGAACAGTTCATGACTAGCGAAGATTGTTTATAAATTTCTATTAAGTTATGAGGTTTAATCATAAATTCAAAATTTGTAGGTAAAACCCGACTTTTCAAATAAATTCTTAACTCCTCTTTGCTACAATTGACAGCTGCTATAAACTTAAAATGCGGCAATAGAAAAGAAACAGCTAAAAACTGATCGATTCCTTTGTATATTTTCAATGAACCTACGAATAAAACAGTTCGATTTTTAAATTTACTTCCTAAGTCCAAGTCAAGACCATTACTTAATATAAAATCGCGTCTTAAACCGTTATACAACATTTTTTTTGTCGGTGAATTAATAGCTGAATTTTCTAGAACATAGTTAGAAACAAATAATACAGAATCAGCACACTTATCGACCACAAATAACAAAAAACGCTTTAACAACAGAGGGTTTATCATAGTTTCATGAATGTAGTATATTGTATTGTTAGAAAAAAGTTTCGAAGATAAGCCTGCTCCAAATGGCAAAAGCGTATTAACTAAGACTATAGAGTCCTCACCTTTCAATTTGTTACAAATCAAGTAATATGAAAGCACTATAAATGTCGATAACTGTGAGACTAGATAAGAAAATAATTTTAAATAGCGATTAGAAAAAACAAAATACCGTATGTTAACTTTCCTAGCCTGAACATTAGATAGAAAACCTTCATGACAACTAGTTAATACTGTTTTCTCATACTCAGTATGATCTAAAGAGCTTATTGCATCACTCAGTACACGAGGGCTACCGCTATTGTCATTTAACAAATGTACAAAATAAATATGTTTATTTTTTGCCACTTATTCTATCCCCTAGTATCTTACTTGGCACACCACCAATAATAACATTATCCGGATAGTTACCTTTGACTACGGCTCCTGCAGCAACTACGCATCCATCACCGATTCTAGAGCCATCAAGCACAGTTACCTTAGCACCTATCCAACAATTAGCTCCTATAATAATACCTTTTCGGTTCACTCCCTGATTTTTAATTAAAGTTGCTGAATGTGAGAAGTTGTGATTTTCGGGATGAACACTGAAATACGATCCTATGATAGTATCATTTCCAATCAAAACACCTCCAGCACCACCAATATGAGCAAACTCCCCAATACCTACATTATCACCAATATGAACTTTCAACCCTAAATCAGTAAGTGAACCGCTCACTTGAATGAATGAGTATGCCCCTATAGTTGATGCTTTCCCAACCTTTATACCTGAATGCCCCAAAGCATCTAAGGTGCAATAGTCTTTTATAGTTGCGCCTTTACCTATATGAAGGTTTTTACGACTTTTTAGTTTTACACTTTTCCCTATAAATACACTTGGTAACAATCTCAAAACTCCTCTCATAATTCCCACTCCCTGAGATACAGAAACAAAGAATAAGTCACTTGAAGAAATCTTTGGGTCTAATAACAAATGTCTGCCCTTTATTTTGTTGTAAAACCATTCAACCAAATTACGCATATTTCCCCCTGCAGATGACGTGGAGATTACTCTGCGAGTAATTCGTCATATATCTTATTAAAACTGTTGATTTTTGCATCCCACTCAAGAGTATCGATGTTATTAAAAATCAAATCTGAACAACAATTAAGTAAATGACGGTTGAAATATATCTCTTTAACTTTACTTGCATAGTTACTAATAGTTAGTTCATAATTTTCTATATCAACTAAGAACCCCATACCATCAGCTAAAGTATCGCTCATACCATTTTGCTTCAGCGATATAGTTGGCAACCCAATAGAAAATGCCTCATAGACTACCGTTGTATTCGCTTCTGACAGGCTACATAAACAATGTAAGTCACACTGTTTCATCAGCTCCATCACATCATCCCTCGAAATGTTCCCATGCCATACAATCAGATGAGAAACGCCTTTCGTTATTGAATACTGTATAAGTTCGTCTTTTAAGTGACCATCACCAACAATGTTAAGACACAATTGAATTTCTTCATTCAAAGAAGATAGAACATCAATTATAAATTTCAAATTTTTCCGATAAAACAAACTGCCGACCACAACTAATTCAAGTTTTGACTTTCGAAATCTGTTATTTTCCCCGCGTAGAGAAAAGTCTGAATTGCTACAACTTTGCTCAGAGAGGACCATCGATTTCTGGATGTTTTTATTAAATAAATTCTTCTTATTTTCATTGTTACAAAAAACAACCACATCAGAATTAGATAACGCAACCTTTACTCTTCGTGAAAAATTTATTTGAAAGTAATTAACTATATTTTTAATAAAAAATGTAAGCTTGGCCTTCAATGGCTGGGGTTTTAAAAGCGCAAGTTTAACATAATTAGCCCCACCAATAGGCCCCCAAACATGAGGCCTAGGAATCTTCCAAAGGTATCCAGGCTCTCTGAATCCTATAGGATTCAGTTGATGAATAATATCCACGTCATATAAATCGACTACTTTCAAAGCTTGCTTATAAGCTTCGCGCTGCCAAAAATTAAATGCTATATAAAATGCATAGTTCAAACCTTTTTTATTTAAAATATTAAAGGCTCTAGATATCATGGGTGGACAAACTTTTATAGGCACTATATTATTAGATTTGTTATTATCGAAAAACCTGTCTACTTCAGATGTATCCCCCATATGCTCGCCAGAAACACCATATAAGACGATTATTCTATTTTTAATTGAAAGTCGTCTAACAAACTCCCAGCCTACATTAAATTCTGACCCCTTGGATGGAGATAGTGCGTAAGCGGATATTAGTATTGTCTTCATTATTTACCTATAACCCCTTTTACTTTTCTAATAATAAAGTTTTCCAGCAACCAAGCTTTAAACAAACTCTGCAATAATAGAACCCTAAAAAAACCGGCCCGGTCATATTTTCTGTGATAGTAAATAACACTTTCAACTAGATATTTGCGCATGTTTCGACTTGATAATTCTGAAGATATCGTTTTTGATACCAAATGCTCGTACTGAATAGTTCTTAACAAAAAGTTATGTTTCCCAACCAATTTCAATTTCCTAGATAAAATAACCTCTTCCATGTACAAAAACGTTCCATCATCAAAATTACTTATTAAGTCAAGCGTTTGCTTCTCAATCATAAAAAGTGAACCAGGAACACAATCAACCATTAATGTTTCCGATCCATTATCAAATACGTACTTCTTATTATCACCCAGAATCACCTCTAACGTAGCGATTGAAGCTTTGACACTATCGCTATATGTTGGTATTTTCCAAGCCATGTGAGATGATAAAACACCATTAACCCTCATTGCTGGAGCAGTTATTCCAACATTTGACATGGCACGATGCAAAACAGACCATCTATAAAAAAAATCAATTTCAGTGACAACTAAATCATTATTACTTATAACAACCAAGTCATCATTTTTTATATCGGATAGGATAACCCCTAAATTATTACCTCTAGCATATCCTAGATTCTCACCAGATTGATGCACATCAACATTGGGAACACTACAAAAAAGCTCTGTTAAAATTTCAAAAGAATTATTTCCAGAATCATTATCAACTATTACAATACTTAAATTAACACCCTCCTGGTCCAACAACTTAGTTACGTATGAAGCGGTATCTTTATAACTCTTATAGTTAACTATAATGATCCAAACATTTTCTCTCATGCAAAAAGAACCTCTATTATAGTGCCAAATACAAATTTATTAAAAATCACGCCTTACGGCGTTGATGAAAAACTGACTATAGCTACAACAACCCCAAGTGTTTGAAACAACTAATAAGCATATTTTTGACTAGCTATGTGCTCCAGGGCAACCGCATGAACGTTTTTCACTCACAAATTGTCCTATAAATATTCAATAATTGTACGGCCGTTAAGCTGAAAACAAGCGCGGATTAATGCAATCGAGTCCACCTTCATCACATAGGTGGATTATTGAGCACTCATGCGGTCGCCCTGCTATGTGCTCCCATTAACTTTGTGTATTGCTTTACAACAACCATATAGTCACCGATTTGACCGTATCTCGTAGGCTAACCAGTTGTATAAAGAGACAACTGAGCTTTACATAATGAACGAGGTAGATTTTCTATTATTTAAATTAGCGATTCATCATGCTAACTTTATGTTGTATATAGGTTACGTTATCACAAGAACCAACATTTAGTCTTATGGGGGGTTATTGATCAAATCCTAGCATTAGACGCAACTACTCTAGGTGTTTCATCGAATTAGGCAGCTTGCTACCTTACTGGTATTCCTAGTCCTATGACTTTATTCATTGCTTTTACACCCGCTAGAGCTTCGCCTAGCTGACCGTTGTAGTCCCTAAAGCTAAGTTTAGGGCTAATCAACTGCTTATATCGATACATCGCTGTCTCAGATAGTGACCTGCCGTAGTAATCATTATCCTCTTTCCATTGCGACAATTGGTTACTCATAAGCGCTTTTGTGTCATATGCACCATCAGCTGAAACCTGCGCTATGTGCCTTCTCAACGGATTGAACAGTGTGGGTAGCACTTCATTATCGGCAACGTTTACTAGGGAAACTTCAGCTGACACAACCTCATGTGTATTACTATCCACTGCTAGGTGTAACTTGCGCCAGGTACGACGGTTTTATTTGCCATGCTTACTGGTTTGCCATTCACCTTAGCCATAAACTTTGAGGCCTGTTGAATCAATCACGACATGTGCCACAGAAACACGACTCTGTGCACGATACTGAATTCGTTGGTTTTAGCTCGCTTGCTGATACAGCTATAACTCGGGGAGTTTAGAGGTACATTCATAGGCCAAAATAATGAATTAATAGATCCTTTGAGTGCTCGCAACGACAGGTTAAATACGCTTTTACCAACCTGTGCAGTTTATATCCTCACCACGGCGACCATGATGTCCGGTGCAGCGCCAAAATTTAATGGCTTATTCATCAATTCAGAACGTCAGTGAACAACGGTTAACAAGTGGATTGTTGCACTGAGACCAATTGGTAATTTTATGCGTAGACTTTCCCATTTTACTGCTTCCACGTCGCTATCTTGGGAGATCAGATTATACTAATATAAAAATTCATTCGATTTAGGAAATAAGGCCTCTTGACGAGGTTACGAGTTTCTAACCTTTTCGCTACAGCTACTAGCTACGGTTTTCGTCATGTATTCTTTCAAGGCAACTTGTTTAATCTGCTATCTCAACTTTTCGGGTAACTAGTCTAAACACCAATATCGTACAAAATTAGAGCTCACCGTCATAGTGAACTAATATTTTAGCCATGATTTATAATCGAGTATATTTTCAATTATGTGTGTAACCACCAAAATTTCAACTTCTCCATGCTGGAATAAACAACAAAGAAAACAATATTAGTAAAACACAAACAACTCAACCGTAAAAATTACTTTTAACGCTAAAACAACAAGAATTAAAACTGTAATGGTAAGAAAATTTTTATTTTCGCCAAAGTTTATTCATAAACGATAATGGCGATGTTGTTTTTAAAAAGCTTTCCCATTCAGCATTAATAACGTCTGCATTTTCCCCTTTCAGTTTTAGATTCGACTTCACATTATAATGTTTTGCTGAAAGTACTATTTTCCTTTTAAAACTTAAAGAATCAAAATCATTGATTAGCATTTCTGTACACAAATCCCTATCGCAAAACTTTATTACCAAATTATCTCGATTTAATCGAGATAACCTTCGAGACCACTTATCTAATGCTTCTTTATTATTTTTATAATGTAAAAAATGAATTTCAACCCCATCGCCAAGCAGAGCAATAGGATAAGAATTAAAAGTACCATTGTTTATCAATTCTTGTTTATATTTAGATTCTGAAGGATCGATAAAACACAATTTGCTATCTAAGTAGAAATTCAGATTTTGTAACATATGAATATAATCAGGAGAAAAAATAAACAAACCAACAAAAGGACTATTATATGTCATATCAAAATACTTATAGACAAACCCTCCCCAGCAGTTATCACTGATAATAGAAAAATCATTTCTATATAATTTTTTAGCAAGAAACCGACCTCGCCTCGCTTCCAAGTTCCTCTTGACGTTTCTAAAAATATTCATTGTAATCAATTTTACCTTAAAAAATTATAAGTAGATTCAAATTCCAATTCAAATTCCAATTCAAATTCCAATTCCAACTCAAAGTGTAATTGGAGTTGGAGTTGGAGTTGGAGTTGCAGCTGCACTATATATAGATTTTTGTTTATATATAGAGAGAACTTCTATACAAACTAAATAAATGAGGTTACGCCAAAAGTACGGCAATATTATATCTATTCATACCGGCAGAAAAAACAACTAGTGATATTGTAGAGTCTATATTTATCAAGGCAGTGATATATTAATAATGGAGTTAGTGGTTATTTAACCTTTTAGGGTTATAAGTTCAGTATATATTTATAAACATAACTTTGCTTACATACATCCAGATCGGACTCAATACGTAAAGAACTTTGCTAGTAATGTACCATAAATTGCATGCATTAATGAATCTTATAAATATCAAAAAATAATCTATTACTATCCGATTTATTACAGTACGGTGATAATTTAGTTAATAAGGCACACTCATTTATTATTAATTATCAACAGGAAGCATTACTGGGTGTAAAGTCACTGACAATAGTTAACATTCTTTAGCTGGATGATAAATTTAAATATTTAGTTGTAAGAAAAGCTATTAAGGAAAAATGGTTGCCATATTGTTTAGTATAAAATTATTCGTATAACGAAAACCCATGTCTCAATTCGATTAAACTGCTTTAGAGAGTTATATAGCTATAACCTTCTAATTAATAGATCAACCCCAATAAGATTGATATGGAGAACTTCCAGCGGCACCTATATACACTGCCATACAAAACCACAGTAAATACAATAATACTATTGGAGTTAAGATAACTCCTTTCCTCTCTAATATGGACCCACTTTTAAACCCAGCATATAATACTGCACTCATAACCACAAATTTCATCCCGTAAAAATACATCATTCCTCTTCCGAGAGCGAGGAAACCAGTTGATGCTACGATTGGATAAATTAAACATCCTATTAAATAAGAATTAAAGACAACAGATGGCAATGAACGACTATTCATAGCTATAAACTTGGTACCTCTAATTATTAAATAAACATCTGTCAATAGCGATAGTATCAATCCTATACTGATTCCATCATTCACATTTTCAATAAAAAGATCTTTGCTAAATGCAAGGTAACCACTATAGCCACCAAATATAGGCAGCTCCAATACCATATCGACAAAAAAAGAAAAAAACTGTACTGCAAAAAAATGACTTAATAAGGTGAATAATATTATCGTGTAACGATACTTGTACAAACTAGACTTATAAAGTAAAAACATTAAGGGGATAGCTAATAAACTACTGCTGTGAAATATAACTGCAACCATAGTATTTAATATAGAATATTTATATTTCTTATTTGCTAGGTAATATAATGCAAGAATCACTCCTAATAAAGCAATTGACTGCCTCATAACATTTAAGGATTCAATAAATGAAAGAGTTGTAAAATAAAAAAATATTAATAATAGTCCGCTCCCCTTTGCAATCTGAACTATCTTTAACAGCAGAACAACTTGAAATATTGAGCAAATAACGAATAGAGATTGAGATGGTAAGCTGAAAAAATGCAATATCTCAATTAACGTATAAAAACCAAATTCGTAAGCGACCTGAGATGAATCGGATACAAAAAACTGATCTACATAATATTCTTCATAGGTTGGAAAGTCACCACCAACATTATATCTAAAGCCAACTATAATAATAAAAAATACAATAGGGTATGTCTTTATCATTATAAAAAGAGAAGAGCAAACCTTAGTATCTTTACGTAACTTAAAGTCTATATATTGCCAACAAGATAAAACCACAAACAATGTAAAATATAATAAGAACGAAAGTTCCATAATTTATCACTCGACTAGTATTGTAGTAGCCTAACCACTCGATTTCTTAATGCGTGCATGAGCAAACACCATGAAAGTTACGCCTAGCAGTTCAGCTATGAAAACACTTATTAAAGCACCTTTATACCCTAAATACGTAACAGAGAAATATATCGTTATTAACACTGAAAGGAAAACTAAAATGTTCGCCTTAGTCGTTATAACTTCTAAATGCTGGGGTATGCTATATTGTGTATCTATAAAAATGGAAACTGACATAACCAAAAATAACAAAGTACAGATTGTAATATCAATGAATGGAAATGTATAACCTTGACCAGTTAAAAAAAGAATAAAATAAGGACTGAATAACAATGAAAATATTGCTAGAACAATAATTATAACTGCATATTTCTTATCAAACTGACGATGAAAAACATCAGATAATCCTTTCTGATATGAAACTATCGCTTGAGGCATGATAAATCGACATACTGTTGATGGCACCATAGCTAAGATACCAACTAGTTGCTTTAAAATATTCAATGAAACTAGATCAAACTTACTCAATAAAATACTTACAATCAACTGATCACCATATTGATAACCAGCCCCAACTATTGAATTAGTAAAAAAGTATCTTACACCAAAAATATTTTTTTTGAGTACATAAAAATCAAACTTCTTTATCTTTATCATAGGATAAATGTGTATAAAGGTTACCAAATTTACTATTGCAAATGAACACGTCATTAAGTATGCGTATAGTGCTAAATCAGCATTACTTTCAACAAATAGAAAAACAAGTAAAAAAACAACACTCTTAATAGCAATATTTCGATAGAATAATATTTTATACTTTTGAACTGCAAAAAAATACCATTCAAAATTAATTGAAACGGATATTATAGGTATCAAAAAAGATAATGCAACGGTGGAGTTAACATCAGAGACTATATTAAATACTAAGTACAGCATCAAAAAAAAAGCAAACACCAAAAACATAGCGAGAATTTGAACAATCAAAAAATCACCGAAAATATTATTTTCATTCTCATCTTGAGAAAACTGACATTTCGTATATTCGCGAATAAAATATTGCATCAACACTAAACTAAATAAAGATATTGTTAGTTGATAAAGAACATTTACAAGAACATATTCACCATAAACATCTTGGTCAAAAGCTCGAAACACAATAGGCAAAGTTAGCAAAGGAAAAATGGCATTAACAATATTAAATCCAAATGGGTAACTTAATTTAGATAATAAACTTTTCACAATTCATTCCAATCAATAACCCTAAGATTCCTTTCAAGGTCAAAGTTACCCTTAATGAAATCCATTCTAATTAGCAATTCATTATCGACAGAACTATTTTTATTTTCAATTATATTTCCTAATTCATAAGCCAACATTTCAACATCATTTTGGTCTATAATCTTGCCTAATTCTCCATTTTTAGTGACCGCCTCAACACCGCCTACACGAGTAGACAGAATGTAGCATCCCATATATGAAGCTTCTAATAAAGCTAATGAAAAACCCTCCCATCGAGACGGCAAAACGAAAACTTTTGAACGAGCGTACAAATCAAAAAGTTCTTCTCGACTTAAGTTGCCAACAAATTCAACTTGATTGTCTAGACTAAAACCCTTTATCAAATCTGTACACTTTTCATTTTCTACTGGGCCAGCAAATACAAACTTCCATTCATTTGTATATTTCAGTTTGGATATAGCCTCAATCAATAACTCATGATTCTTTTGAAACGCTCCAATCCTACCAACAATTAAAAATATATTCTCTTTTACAATAGTATTACTACATACCGTTTCAACAAATATCGAATTAGGTATATACACTATTTTACTAAATATTGAATCTATATTATTTAAATGTTTTTTCAATTCTTTTTCTTCAATTGATATAATACTAGCATGTCTAATAAATAGTTTTAATACATTACGCTTAATTGTATTATTCTTAAACCATAACTCTATTAAATTAACTGTATCCTCTGATATATCTAGTTTTATGTAGGTTTTTATCCCAAAAAGTTTCATGAGAATAGTTAATAAAATGGTTGTTTTTTCCATATGATAAAAATTTACAATACTAACTTTGTCTTTAAATAATATAAAAATCAGCTTACAAATAAATGACAGATAAGTACTAGCGACGATAGGAACCAACTCAACAAAATCATCATACTTATTTTCGACTTCACAGCCTTTTTTCCAATAAATAATTTTTGACTTTACGTTCTGAATCTTACTCATAGCCATTGGAATCATACCAACATCTTTTGTTAGATGAACAGGCTCTAAATTTCTAAAAACAGTAACAAAGTAATTTTTTCTTCTCATTTGAGATTGTTTCCCAGAATCAAATATTATTTGTGTAGTCAATTAAACTGATAGCATTTCTATCTTTATCAGATAAAGTAACCCCCACAACTCTAGGCCATATTATGCCTATGCTAGTATCATTCCATGCTATTGAAATTTCGGCTTTAGGATTATAGTAATCAGTACACTTGTAAACGAATTCAGCCTCTTCACTTGTCACATAGAAACCATGGGCAAAACCTTCAGGTACCCAAAGTTGACGCTTATTCTCTGCCGAAAGGTATTCACCCACCCATTGCCCAAATGTTGGTGAACCTTTTCGAATATCAACAACTACATCAAATACTTCCCCAGATACTACACGTACTAGTTTACCTTGGGTATTTTCAGTTTGATAATGCAAACCCCGTAAAATCCCTTTTTTTGATTTTGAGTGATTATCCTGTACAAATACTGTTGGTTTGCCGGTAACTAACTCTTCAAAGAGCTTTTGGTTCCAGGTTTCCATGAAGAAGCCGCGTTCGTCACCGAATACGGTTGGCTCTATGATTTTCACATCTGGAATTTTAGTATCGATTACTTTCATTTATGAATACTCTTTAATTCTTGTTAATGCGGCTTGCCAATCACTTTGCTCAATGTCAAACGCGCTATCAATTTTATGGCAATTTAAGCGTGAGTTTGTAGGTCGCTTAGCAGGTGTTGGATAGTCTTGAGTCATTATTGGGTTAACTTGAATTGACTGTTTCAAAACACCTTGTTCTAACGCAATGTCGAATATCTTTTCAGCAAAAGTATGCCAGTTTACATGAGGAAAACCTGAATAATGGTATATCCCATAGGCTTGATTACCGTCATTTATCTGTTTCGAGATAGCCACAATTGCTTTGGCAATATCACCTGCATATGTCGGGCCACCGAACTGATCAGCAACCACACCTAAGGTATCTCTGGTTTTAGCAAGGCGTAGCATGGTCTTTACGAAATTATTGCCATGCTCACCAAATACCCAGGCAGTTCTTAGTATAATATGTCGTGAACACGCTTGTTCAACAGCATGTTCACCGGCCAGCTTGCTGCGACCATACTCACCTTGAGGAGCCGTCACATCAGACTCAACATAAGAGTCAAGACTGTCACCAGCAAAAACATAATCTGTTGAGATATGTATGATGGCGGCATTAATTACATTCGCTGCAACCGCAAGGTTATGTGGCCCATCACGATTAATACCATATGCCAATTCACTTTCTTGTTCGGCCTTATCTACCGCGGTATAGGCAGCAGCATTGATGATGATATTTGGATTGAACTCTGCGACGACTTTATTAACTTGAGTAGCGTCAGTGATATCGAGCTGATCACGATCTAATGCTAACAAGGTTACGTCAGACATTGTGCTTAGTTGGTCAACTAAACAACTGCCGACTTGGCCATTCTTGCCTGCTATTAAGATCTTCATATTATAATCCGTTCGCTAAATGAGCTAAATATTGACCATAGTTGTTCTTCATCATCGGTTTAGCCAATTCAGCTAGTTGCTGCGCACTTAACCAACCATTACGCCAGGCTATTTCTTCTAAACAAGCCACTTTTAGTCCTTGCACATTCTCAATAGTCTGCACAAAAGATGACGCCTCGTGTAAGCTTTCGTGGGTACCCGTATCGAGCCATGCAAAGCCGCGACCGAGTAACTCAACATTTAAGTTACCCTTGGTTAAATACATTTCATTCAAGGTGGTTATTTCTAACTCACCACGATGTGATGGCTTAACTTGTTTTGCCATTTCGACAACGCTGTTGTCGTAAAAATATAACCCTGTGACAGCATAGTTCGATTTTGGCTTAGTCGGTTTTTCTTCTATCGATACGGCTTTCATGTCTTGATCGAATTCAACGACACCAAAACGTTCTGGATCTTTGACTTGATAGCCAAATACTGTGGCACCATCTTCTCTATTAGCCGCATTATTGAGTGTTTTACTAAAAGATTGTCCATAAAAAATATTATCACCTAAGACTAAACAGACGCTGTCTTTACCGATAAATTCTTCACCGATTAAAAATGCTTGTGCTAGGCCATCGGGTGAAGGTTGTACTGCATACGTTAGATTGATCCCAAAATCAGAACCATCACCTAATAAACGCTTAAAACCTTCATTATCTTCTGGCGTCGTAATAACCAATATGTCTCTTATCCCTGCGAGCATTAATGTTGACAGTGGATAGTAGATCATTGGTTTGTCATACACTGGTAATAACTGTTTTGATACACCACGAGTTAATGGATATAAACGTGTCCCTGAACCGCCCGCTAAAATAATGCCTTTCATAGTAAATGAGTTCCTAGATAAATAGATCCTAGGTTAAAGAAAAACTAGGACATTAAAACAAAGTAATAAAAGAGATTAAATGCCTAAGCGCTCGCGTTTGTAAGTGCCATCTTGGACATGTTGACACCACTCTTGGTTAGTTAAATACCATTCTATGGTTTTGCGCAAACCCGTTTCAAAGGTTTCTTTTGGTTGCCAGTTAAGCTCATGGCTCATTTTACTCGAGTCAATCGCATAACGACGGTCATGACCTGGTCGGTCGGTGACGTAAGTGATCTGCTCAGCGTATAACGTGTTTTTAGGCACTAGTGTGTCCAAAATACTGCAAATGGTATTAACCACTTCAATGTTTTGTTTTTCGTTGTGGCCGCCGATATTATAAGTCTCGCCTACTTTACCGGACGTCACTACTTTATAGAGTGCACGTGCATGATCTTCGACATAGAGCCAATCACGGATTTGATCGCCTTTACCATAGATAGGAAGTGGTTTGCCTTCTAACGCATTTAAGATCACTAATGGTATTAACTTCTCTGGGAAATGATAAGGGCCATAGTTGTTAGAACAATTAGTCACAATTGTTGGTAAACCGTATGTGCGTAACCACGATCTTACTAGGTGGTCACTTGATGCTTTAGATGCTGAATAAGGGCTGCTTGGTGCATAAGATGTTTCTTCAGTAAATAATGGCAGCGTTTCATTAGAGCTCAGGCCATCTTGATCATCAGGATGAGGTAAATCACCATATACTTCATCTGTTGAGATATGATGAAAACGAAAGGCTAGCTTGGCCTCAGTTGATAATGCGTTCCAATACTCGCGAGTGGCTTCAAGTAATGTATAAGTGCCAACGATATTGGTTTGAATAAAGTCAGACGGTCCGGTAATAGAACGATCAACGTGCGATTCTGCCGCGAGGTGCATCACTGCATCTGGCTGGTGTAGCTTGAATACACGGTCTAATTCTACTCGATCGCAAATATCGACTTGCTCGAAAACATAACGTTCACTTGACTCAACACTCACTAATGATTCAAGATTACCGGCATAGGTTAATTTATCAACATTGATGACGCTATCTTGAGTGTTATTGATGATATGACGCACTACTGCAGAGCCGATAAAACCCGCTCCACCTGTGACTATAATTTTCATTTGTATGTTTCCGAGAGGTCTTGATTAGCCTAAATAGAGGTCGATTTAGGCTAGATGAATTGAATAGATTCAATTTCCGATCTCAGCCTTATAAATCATGGTGAGACACTTTTTATCCATTTTGAGACAGGTCAAACTTCGCAAACCTACATAAAACCTAGGTTTTACGGTTTTCTTGAAAACCGTCCCAATAGGCGGCAAAAGAGTTGAGCCTAGATTGCTAGAGCGCTTCGCTGCTAGAAACTATAAAAGCAAAGAGTGTTAATCTTTTCTGACAAAATACCGAATTAACACTAACATTACAGCCAACATTCCGCCTAGCATGGTGCCTAGAACACAGATTAATGCGCGCTTCGGTTTGGCTTTTTCTTCTGGAACAAACGCAGGATCGATGGTTTTAAACACATACTCATCACGCACTTCTGCAAACATGATTGTTTTTGTTTGTTCTTCTATTAATTTGTACAAAATTGTGCGTATATCCGCGACATTCGTTTGTTGTATCTGTGTTTGTAAAAAAGCTTTACTTCGATTGGCTTCAGCAACATCACGTTGCTTCATTTCGTTATTGATGTCCGCAACTAACCAATTAACCCATTGCTGTGCAACTTGAGGGGATAGATGCTCTACTGACACAGTAACCATGCCAGTATCTTTTGCCGCATTAACGGCAATAATTTTACTGAACTCTTTGTAAGCTTCTTGCATTGATGGCTCAGGTTTAAAAGGCAGCTGAACTTCACGTAACCATTTATTGTCGGCAGCGTTGTATACATCTTCATCATAACTGATGCTGTTATCTGCTATGTTCCATTTTTTAGCCGCCATTAAGTCAGGCAAAATATTGTGATTTTGAATAAAGTCACTGGTAAATTGACGTGATTTCATCACCTCAATTGCCATTTGGGTTTTATCAACACCACCACCGCCACCTAAGTTGATGCCAGCCATACTGGCTAGACCACCAAACTGTCCGGCCAGCGCACCTAAACCACCGCCACCTTGCTCTGAGTCAGCAGGCGCTAATAGCGCTTCTGACTTATAAATATTCGGCTGATTAATGGCAAAAATAACTGAGCCAATAGCAAACACTGCAGTGATGGCAATAATTAACCACTTACCTTGCCAAATTACAGAAAAAAGCTCACGAAGATCGATTTCGTCGTCTTGAGCATTTGTCATCGGTTGTGAGGATGGAAAATGTGCGTCTTGCTTATATTTTTCAATTTCTTTAGACATTTAGCACGATCTCATTATTTAGTTTTTGAATACGTCTCGCTTTATAGCGTTGCGACTGCTGCGACGGCGATTGCGCTATTGTAGATAATAGTGGTTACCTGCTGCCAAAGCGTGAGGCTATCTTTATATTCTGTATCTAATGGCACAATAATGGTGTCGCCTGGTTCCATTTGATCATTATTACTAAACCAGTGTGATTCATATGGCATAGCCACTGAGCCGTCTGCTTTAATAATATAAATTCGATCGTCGTCTGCACGTTTGCGTGAGCCACCTGCCATTGCTAAATACTGGTCAAACGTTACACCTTTTTTAAAACGATGCGTACTCGGATGTTGAACTTGGCCCATTATCGACACAACTTGCTGTTTAGGCGGAATATAAAGTGCATCTTGGTCTTCTAGATTTAAGTTGGCATCTTCAATACCTAACTCTAATGCGGTTAAGTCTACAATTAAACGCCCAAGTACCGTTACATTATCAAGCTCTTTGAGCATTAGCTGTGCATCTGCATAGCCAACGGTTGGCGTATCTTTTGTTAATGCTTTAGACGCTATTTCGCGACGAAGTTCATCAGATAATTTAGCTAACTCTTGTTGCTCTTTATTTTTAACTGATTGTCGTAAAAATACTGCACTTTTCAACGATGCATTGTCCGTGTAGCCACCAGAACGTGCAATAACATCTTTTAATGTCTCACCGCGTTGAATAGAGTATGTTCCAGGGAATTTAACCTCACCTTTAATCGTTACCCAAGTACTTTCTTGCCAATCTGGTAACATTCTTATTGTCAGCATATCTCGGCTTTGAAGATCCACATCTTGTGCATCAATATTATTTAGTATGTTGTTTAAATTGAGTTGAAGGTGTTCTATATTAAAACCATCGGTTTTAGATACGTTTTGACGCGTTAACTCGGCGGTCATTGTATATGCGCCTTCTGATAACCCTCCCGCGGCAATAAGTAATTCTTTAACGTTTGCATTAACTGTTAGCGGATAATCACCAGGAAATCGTACATTACCATTAATACTCACTATTTTAGTTGCGTCGCCAAAGCGACTCTGCTTCTTTAGCTGATCAAGAATAGGCGTTAATAGTTTTTGACGATCTTCATAATCAAAAACTAAAATGGTATCCCGAGGTTGTAACAGCAAATCAAATTGTGATTTAGGGTTGGCGATTGCTTTACCTAATGCAATACGATGAAGTTCAATGTCGCCACGTTGATTAATTTCACGTACCAGCAATGCATAATCGAGGTCAGCCGTTATGGTTAAATTACCCCAAATTGATGGGAGTAAATCAGCAACTGTTAACTGGTTAGTCCATTGATACTTACCAGGACGAATAACTGCACCCGCAATAGAAATAGCATTATCGATTCTATTGGATGCGGTTTTTACATTTAACACATCTCCATTTTTAACGACTGTCTCTAAACCATTTTTTGCTGTTAAATCTACGTTGATAACAGTTTTAACCGCTTGGTCACTGTAACGCTCTACGACACTCGACTTTGGATATGCCCCTGGATTTAACCCACTGGCCATTTTAATCACATCGGCCATGGTTTCGTTATTTTTAAGTTCGTATATAGCCGGTCGACGCACTTCACCCATTACACTCACTAGGCCAGTTGTTGAAGGAATAAACACAACGTCGCCTGATTGTAAGCGCTTGTCTCCAGATGCATCTCCACGCATAAGCAAGTCATATAAATCTAGCGTTGCAACGGTTTTACCCGCTCTTTTTAATTGAATATTGCGTAATGAACCGATTTGATTTATACCACCAGATACAAACAATACTTGAGTAATAGTGGATAAGCTTGAAACGGTATATGAACCGGGCTTGTAAGCATCACCTGCAACGAAAATTCGTATTGAACGTAACTCGCCCATAGTAATATTCGCGTCAATACCAATCATGCTTTGAGATATTTTATCTTGTAATAAACTTCTAGCTTCTGAGAAGGATAGTCCGACTAATGATATTGGCCCCAAATCAGGGAACTGTATCGCGCCATCACGACCAACAGTCAGTTGATAATTATTATTTTCTTTGCCATATAATTGCACATTTAATGTATCACCTGGGCCAACCATATATTCAGCAGGTACCGGAACATCTGATACTGGGGCAAATGTTGTTGGCGAACCGGCAAATAAGTCATAACCAAATGGTTTCAATTCAGATTTATGTTCCGCTTCTCTTTCTTCAACACTCAATGTTGTTTTTGTTTCTTGTATATTTTTTTCGTCTTCTAATTCTTGTTGATTCAGTTTTACATCAACATCCTGCTCAGTCCTAGGTTCGACTAATTGTGGGTTTTCTATTTTCGTTGTTGTAGAAGATGACGATAATATCGAAGGGTCAATGCCATATTGTTTTGCTATACGCTCCTGCTCTGCTTTGGACAATTGTTTAAACTGCTCAATCATTTGCGGTGTTGGGGTAATAGCATGCGCTTGGGTGGTTAAAATAATAAAGGCTGTCATGCCTGCTATCAATGCGTTTTTGGTTTTATGTAACACCAGGTATCTCCAATATTATTATTGTAATTAAGGTTCTAGGCCGCTACGCGGATAGTGCGCTTCGCTTCTAGAGCGGACTTCGTCCTGCTAGTATCTAGGGACTCGCAGGCTCGCCAGAGAGCGGACTTCGTCCTGCTAAGAACAGCTTCGCTGCTAAGATTTTATAGCCTCTAGCCGCGTAGCGTCCTAGCAGCGAAGCGCTCTAGGCTGTCATCGATTTAAAGGCACGCTACCGCCCATAGATTACGGCTTCCAAAGTGCCCTTCGCTGTGCGAAATATTCATTTTTATTGGCTAAACACCATAGCAGTCAATAATTGAGCGCGAGATTATACTCAAAAATCGACTTAGATGCTTGAGTAAAAGTCGCTAACCGTGGTAATTTTTTCTAAAATAGCACCCACATCGCCTGAACGGTTAAAATTCAACCTCTCAAGCTTAAAATCGTTCAGTTAATTGCCTATACTCATTTTACGAATGGACAATATCCTACAAAAAACATCGCGATTGTCTGCTACTTTAGCCATTTAAGTTGCTGGGTTATTTTTTGATGTAGCTTGTAAATTGGTAAGTTCGACTAAAATTCGTTTCTGTTGTCCCATAATGTTAAATAACACATGGCAACGTTTATCTGGGTTGTTCTCATCGAATATGGCTTCAAGGTCTTTAAACGGTCCGTCGACAAATTTGACTTTATCGCCTTTGCCTAATGGTTTTACCTCTTCTGGTACATAATCTTGAACTCGTCGTTTAAGCGCTGAAACAATTCTGTCGTCAATGGGCGTCATCACTTCTCGACAACCAACAATGCGGTTAGCGCCACGGGTATTGTGGATTTTGCTCACGCTAGTGATTTGAGGATCGAAATAGATAAATAGGTAGCTAGGGAAAAGAGGCGCCGTAACCATTTTTTGCTTGTTACGTACGGTTTTTTGCTGGGTGATCATAGGTAAATAACTATCGACTTGTTGCAACGCCAAATTTTGCTGTGCACGTATTTCATGACGCGTTTTGCAATACAGTAAATACCAAGATTTCATTATGACTCGCTTGTTTAAATTTGCTCATTAGTCTGAACATGTGACATCCCATTCACGACCCAAGATAGTAGCAAAATTCCTTACCTATTTGAATGGATTTTTAAGCCTTAATGCCTATAAATACTGCGTTTAAGTCATTAATTGGTTTTATATTAAGCAAAAACACTATCAATTGTGATCTGAATCTTGGAGTAACTAATTGATTTATCATTCGACGTACACTTGACGTCTTTAACACACGCAGTTTGGTTAATTTTATTTTATGTTTCATCGCACTGGCATGTTAAGTCTATTCTAGAAAGGGCTGCGCGGCTAGATGCTAGGAATAGGGCGCCTGCGGCTGCTAGGACGACCTGCGGTCTTCGAGGACGCTTCGCTGCTAGATGCTATACAATCTTAGCAAAAGCATAGAGCGCCGAGCTGCTAGGATGCTAGGAATAGAGCGCCTGCGGCTGCTAGGACGACCTGCGGTCTTCGAGGACGCT